>CALATN010000050.1 GCA_937891895.1 uncultured Clostridia bacterium | reverse complement strand
TATCATCTGTGCAGCAGGTATGGCTGCTCACCTTGCAGGTGTTATTGCAGGCCACACAACTCTCCCTGTAATCGGTATTCCGATTAAGTCTACATTTGACGGACTTGATGCACTTCTTGCAACAGTTCAGATGCCTTCAGGTATCCCTGTTGCAACAGTTGCCGTAAACGGCGCAAAGAACGCTGCTATCCTTGCAATTCAGATGCTTGCAATTTCTGACGAGGGACTTGCTGAAAAGCTTGCTGATGCAAAGGAAAAAATGATTGAAGGCGTTAAGGCTAAGGACGCAAAAATGCAGCAGATGGTTGCTGAACTTTAATTTATAAAATTTGGAGATTTACTATGGGTGGATTTTTTGGAGCAGCTGCTAAAAACAACTGCGTAAGTGACGTATTTTTCGGTACTGACTATCATTCACATCTCGGTACACGCCGTGGCGGTATGACTGCTTATTCAAAGGAACTCGGCTTCCAGAGAAACCTTCACAGCATTGAGAACTCACCGTTCAGAACAAAGTTTGAAGGCGATATTGACGCAATGCAGGGTGAACTTTGCATTGGTTGTATCAGTGACTCTGACCCTCAGCCAATCCTTCTTCGTTCGAAGCTGGGTGTGTATGCTGTATGTAACATTGGTGTAATCAATAACGCTGAGGCTTTGAGAAACGAATTCCTTGACAACTGTTTCGCAAGTTTTGAAGCGATGAGCAGCGGTAAGGTCAATTCCAGTTCTCTTATCGGTGCACTTATTTCTCAGAAGGATTCCTTTGTTGAGGGTATAAAGTACGCACAGGAAAAAATCGAGGGAACAATGTCCCTGATGATTCTTACAGACCATTCTATCATCTGTGCAAGAGATAAGAACGGCAGACTTCCTATTATTATCGGTAAGCGTGACGACGGATATTGTTGTTCGTTTGAGTCATTTGCTTTCCAGAAGCTCGGATATGAGATTTACCGTGAGCTTATGCCTGGAGAAATTGTAGAGGTCAGCCCTAACAAGTTTGAAATTCTGCACCACGGCACAGACAATATGAAAATCTGTTCCTTCCTCTGGACATATTACGGTTACCCGAACTCAATCTATGAGGGCGTAACTGTTGAAACAATGAGAACACGCAACGGCGAAATTATGGCTGAGGCTGATATGAAGAATGGAACGCTTCCTGATGTTGACTATGTCTGTGGTGTTCCTGATTCAGGTGTTCCTCACGCAATCGGATACGCTAACCGAAGCGGTATCCCGTTTGCAAGACCATTTATCAAGTATACACCAACCTGGCCAAGAAGCTTTATGCCGCAGAGTCAGACAATGAGAAACCACGTTGCGAAAATGAAGCTTGTTCCTGTTCACGAGCTTATCGAGGGCAAGAAGCTTCTGTTTGTTGACGACAGTATCGTAAGAGGTACACAGATGCGTGAAACCGTTGAATTCCTCTATGCAAACGGTGCAAAGGAAGTTCATATGCGTTCAGCGTGTCCTCCGATTATGTACAGCTGTAAATACCTTAACTTCTCACGAAGCAACTCCGAGCTTGACCTTATCGCTCGCCGTATAATCCACGAGTTTGAGGGCAACGAGGGTGTCAAGTATATTGAGGAATACAGCAATACAAATACAGAACGCGGCAAGAAGCTTCGTGCTGAAATCTGTAAGCGTCTGAAGCTTACATCTCTTGAATTCCAGTCCCTTGAGGGTACAGTTGAAGCAGTAGGTCTTGACCAGTGCAAGATGTGTACATATTGTTGGAATGGTAAAGGTTGATAATAATTGAAAGGAATAGATAATATGAAGAGTTTTTCTGATAGCTACAAGGAAGCAGGCGTTGACGTAACTGCTGGTTACAAGTCTGTTGAACTTATGAAATCACACGTTAAGAGAACAATGACAAAGGGCGTTCTTTCAGGTATCGGCGGCTTCGGCGGTCTGTTTGAAATGGACCTCTCCGAGGTTAAGAACCCTGTTCTCGTTTCAGGTACTGACGGCGTTGGTACAAAAATCAAGGCAGCCTTCATTATGGACAAGCACGATACAGTTGGTATCGACTGCGTTGCTATGTGCGTAAATGATATCATCTGCTGCGGCGCAAAGCCATTGTTCTTCCTCGACTATATCGCTTGCGGCAAGAACATTCCTGAAAAGATTGCAACTATCGTTTCAGGTGTTGCTGAAGGCTGCGTACAGGCTGGCTGCGCTCTTATCGGCGGCGAAACAGCTGAACACCCTGGTATGATGCCTGAGGATGAGTACGACCTTGCAGGCTTCTCCGTAGGTGTTGTTGACAAGGATAAGATTCTTGACCCTTCCACACAGAAGGCAGGCGACGTTATGATTGCCATCAAGTCCAGTGGTATCCACTCCAACGGCTTCTCCCTTATCAGAAAGGTATTCGATATGACAGAGGAGTCCCTCAACAAGTACTATGACGAGCTTGGTATGAAGCTTGGCGAATGCCTGCTCACACCTACAAGAATTTACGTTAAGCCAATTATGGCTCTCCTTGACGCTGTAAATGTCAAGTCCATCAGCCATATCACAGGCGGCGGCTTCTACGAAAATATTCCACGTGCTCTTCCTGACGGACTTTCCGCTAAGATTGCAAGAGCTGACGTTCAGGTTCTCCCAATCTTCGACCTTATCGCAAAGACAGGCAACATTCCTGAGCGTGATATGTTCAATACATACAATATGGGTGTTGGTATGTGCGTTGTTGTTGACAAGGCAGATGCTGACAAGGCTATCGCTGCACTTAAGGCTGCAGGCGAGGAAGCTTATGTTCTCGGTGAACTTGTTGAAAGCGACGAGGGCGTAATTATTTACTAAGCAATTCTAAGGCTGTAAATATCTTTTGCAGCCTTGACTTTTTTGAGGAGGCTGCTATGAAAAATATTGTTGTACTGGTTTCGGGCGGCGGAACAAATCTCCAGGCGCTTATCGACGCTGAAAAAAGAGGGGAGATTGTCGGCGGTAAAATCACCTGCGTAATTGCCTCAAATCCCGAAGCTTACGCACTTGAACGTGCAAAGCAGAACGGCATTGCAACACGTGTCCTTGTCCGTAAGGAATATGCCGATGTTCACGCATACAGCAAGGCAATGCTCGACGCACTGAACGATGAAAAGGCTGACCTTGTGGTCTATGCAGGCTTTATGACAATTCTCGATGAAACACTTTGCAGAGCTTATCCGAATAAGATGATCAACGTTCACCCTGCACTTATCCCGTCATTCTGCGGCAAGGGCTTCTACGGTCTTCACGTCCACGAAGCAGCACTTGAAAAGGGCGTAAAGGTAACAGGTGCAACAGTTCACTTTGTTACAGAAGTATGCGACGGCGGACCAATCATTCTTCAGGATACAGTTCCCGTGCTTAACGGCGATACACCTGAAATCCTCCAGCGCAGAGTTATGGAAAATGTCGAGTGGAAAATTCTCCCCAAGGCAGTTTCCTTGTTCTGTCAGGATAAGATTACCGTTGACGGTGACAAGGCTTATATAAACGAGTGATGGAAGTGACAAAAAAGAAAAATATATTCAGATTTGGTGGAGCAGTATTTACATTTATCGGTGTAATTCTCATAGTTCTGAGTATTTTTTATATTGTTTCATATGACAAGTGTGAAGGTGAGCTGTACGTTACAAAAAAGAACGGAAAACAGATAGCATACATTACATATGAATATGACGGCAGACTTTATGAGAATGTAGCATTGTCATATCATAATGCTTTTACAATGAAAAATGGAAATACGTGTACTGTTTATATCAGTTCTGACAACCCTGATAAGCCTAAGACAACAATTTGGGGATTAGGTGTATTTACTGTATTGATTGGAATATTTGTATCTAAAACAGGCGGCTCGGAAACTGAAATTGATATGTAAATTTTAACCTCGGAAAGGATGGTTTTAACTATGAATACAATCGCATTTGAAAAGGAACTCACCACTCTCCCTTACCACGGCAGAGGCATTATGCTCGGCAAGTCTGCTGACGGTAAGAAGGCAGTTATCGCTTACTTCATTATGGGCAGAAGCGAAAACAGCCGTAACCGTGTATTCGTTGAGGACGGCGAGGGTATCAGAACACAGGCTTTTGACCCTTCCAAGATGACTGACCCACACCTCATCATCTACGCTCCTGTTCGTGTTCTCGGCAACAAGACTATCGTTACAAACGGCGACCAGACCGATACTATCTATGAGCTTATGGACAAGCAGATGACTTTCGAGCAGTCCCTCCGTACACGTGAATTCGAGGACGACGCTCCTAACTACACACCTCGTATTTCAGGCATTATCCGCCTTGAAAATGACGGTATGAACTACGCTATGTCCATCCTCAAGAGCGACAATGGCAACGCTGATTGCTGCATCAGAAACACTTACGCATACAGCAATCCTGAAAACGGCGTGGGCAGATTTATCCACACCTATGCACGTGACGAGGAAAACGGCAGACTCCCAAGCTTTGAGGGTGAGCCAAAGAAGGTTACAATCCCTGACCTCGACATTGACGCATTCACAAATCTCGTTTGGGAAAATCTCAACGCTGACAACAAGGTTTCTCTTTTCACAAGATATATTGACCTTGAAACAGGCAAGTACGAAAGCAGAATTGTTAACAAGAACAACTAATTTGGGAGGAATAAAAAATGGCAAACGAAATGCAGCTTAAATACGGATGTAATCCAAATCAGAAGCCTTCAAGAATTTATATGGCAGACGGAACAGAGCTTCCTATCGAGGTTCTCAACGGCAAGCCAGGCTACATCAACCTTCTCGACGCTTTCAACGGCTGGCAGCTTGTTAAGGAGCTGAAAAAGGCAACAGGCCTTTGTGCAGCAACTTCCTTCAAGCACGTTTCACCAGCAGGTGCAGCAGTTGGCAAGCCACTTTCCGATACACTCAAGAAGATTTACTGGGTAGACGACCTCGGTGAACTTTCTCCACTCGCTTGCGCTTATGCAAGAGCAAGAGGCGCTGACAGAATGTCCTCTTACGGCGACTTTATCGCACTTTCCGATACTTGCGACGCTTGCACAGCTAAGATGATTCAGCGTGAAGTTTCCGACGGCGTAATCGCTCCGGGTTACACAGACGAAGCACTCGAAATTCTCAAGTCCAAGAGAAAGGGTACATACAACGTAATCAAGATTGACGAGAACTACGTTCCTGCTGAACTTGAAACAAAGCAGGTTTACGGTGTAAGCTTCGAGCAGGGCAGAAACGAGCTTGACATCAACAATGAGCTTCTCAGCAATATTGTTACAGATAACAAGAACATCCCTGATGACAAGAAGATTGACCTCATCATCTCCCTCATCACTCTCAAGTATACACAGTCCAACTCCGTTTGCTACGTTAAGGACGGTCAGGCAATCGGTATCGGCGCAGGTCAGCAGTCCAGAATCCACTGCACACGTCTCGCAGGTCAGAAGGCTGATAACTGGTGGCTCAGACAGTGTCCTAAGGTTATGGAGCTTCCTTTCAAGGACGACGTAAGACGTGCTGACAGAGATAACGCTATCGACGTTTACATCGGTGATGAATACGAGGATGTTCTCCGCGACGGCGAGTGGGAAAAGGTATTCACAACAAAGCCGGAAGTTTTCACACGCGAAGAAAAGAAGGAATGGATTGCAAAGAATACAAATGTATGCCTCGGATCTGACGCATTCTTCCCATTCGGTGACAACATTGAACGTGCACACAAGTCAGGTGTTGAATATATCGCACAGCCTGGCGGCTCTATCCGTGATGATAACGTAATCGAAACCTGCAACAAGTACAATATCGCAATGGCATTCACAGGCATCCGTCTGTTCCACCACTAAAAACTGAAGCATTCCGCAGTAGCTGAATGCTTCAGCTCCGAGTATTTCTGCCAAAGGCAGAAATACTCTTAATATTTAGATATCAGTATCAATTATAATTCAGCATAATTGAAAGGGGCAACAGCTATGACACCAAAGTGCGTAAAAACTACGGCGATTATTTCACAGATTTTTATTATTGTCTGGACAGTGGTTTCTTTAATTGTAAGCTTTAATCAGAACAGTATTATTATGTACTGGACAGGCGGAGGCGGACTCGGTTCAGCCGAAACAGACGAAAGAATGATGTCCTGGGCAGTGATTGTATATTGTGCGGCAAGCTTGCTGCTGACAATATCCAATCTGATTATGTGCAATGACGCTAAGTTCAATAAAAGCGGTAAACTTACATTTGTTCCTCTTATTATGTCAGCACTTACAACAGCTATTCTGCCTATTGCTGTAAAATATTCAACAACCGTACAAACAATGTATGTAGCACGTCTTGACGGAGCAGATTCATTGGCAAGACTTGGTGTTTACAACGAAATTGTGAGCATACTTTCATACCTTGTCTACGCCGCAATGGTAATGGCAATTGCTGCTTCGGCTGTTTATACCTATGCAAAAATGCAGCATAAGTCAGTTACAGAAAAGGAGTAACAATAAATGAAGAAAATACTTATTACATTGATGACAGTTCTTGCTCTCACAGCTTTTTCAGCCTGTGAAAGCAAGGAGGTCGGAACAGCAGAAGAAACAACAGCTTCTGTTGCCGAGGAAACAACTGCTGCAACAGAGGCAGAAACTACTACAGAAGCTGAAACAACAACTGAAAAGGAAGCCGAAGCAGAAACAGATCCTGAGGTTGTTGAAGATACTGAAGTATTTGTAGGCAGAGGCTATACACTTCTTATCGACGGCGAAAAGTGGCTTGACGGTGAAGAGTATAAGGCGCTTATTGCGAAAATTGCTGAAAATACCGAAGCGGCGCAGTACGCTGATCTTTCCGCTGAAGAAATTCAGGATATGAGTGATGCCCTTTTCTTCCACGCTGATAATAGCAGTAACTTTAATGTTACAGTTTCTGAATTGGGAAATATCGGTGAACTTGATGATGATATGCTCAAGCAGCTTGCTGATATTATGGTTGAATATTATAATTCTATGGAAGGGTATACATTTGAAGGCTATGATATCGTTGAGGTGAACGGCTACAAGGCTATAAAATTTGTGATTATGGCAGATAACAGCGGTAGTACTTTAAAGATGAACAGCTATATTTTCTATAAAGGAACAAAGCAGTTTGTTATAACATATACGGTTGATGCGTCAGAATTTGACGAAACAGTTGCTGAGTTTGAAAAAGTGCTTAACACTATCACATTAACAGATAATACGGCTTCTGACGGAAATACAGATGATTCTGAAGCTGATGACAGCACAGAAGCAGTTTCTCAGACAGTTTCATATTCCGTAAATGGTTTTTCTTTTGATTATAATTCCTCTAACTGGAAACAGAATGAGGATGATGAAGAAATATTCAACTATATTGCAAGTGATGATATTCTGAAACAGGCAACCAATTTCAATATCAAGCAGCAGGATATGGGTATGGATATTGATATGAACGATGAGATGATGGAGCTTTTTGCAACAAGCGTTAAGGAAGAATACAATAATACTGATGGTGTTACATTTTTGGATTGGTCAGCATATACAAAAAGCGATAATGACGTTCTTCTTATAAATTGTGAAGCTGAATATATGGGAATAAAAATGAAGCTTCAGCAGTATTGCTTCCTGAAATCAGGTAAAATGACTATTCTGACTTTTACAGCGTATAGCAATTGTTATGATGAAATGCTTCCGGAATTTGAGGCAATTGTCAATAGTGCAGAACTTGAATAATCTGAGTAAAATAAAGATAAGGAATGATAAAAATGAAAATATTAGTAGTTGGCGGCGGCGGACGTGAGCACGCCATCATTATGAAGCTTGCAGAGAGCAAGCGTACAGAAAAGCTCTACTGCACACCTGGCAACGGCGGTATTTCCCGCTATGCTGAGTGCTTTGACGTTGCAGCAACAGATATCGATGGCGTTGTAGCTCTTGCTAAGCAGCTTGCTGTTGATATGGTTGTTGTAGCACCTGATGACCCGCTTGTTCTCGGTATGGTTGACGCACTTAATGCAGAAGGCTTTATGACATTCGGTCCTGATAAGGCTGCTGCAATCATCGAGGGCAGCAAGGTTTTTTCCAAGGATCTTATGAAAAAGTACAACATTCCTACAGCGAAGTATGAAATCTTCTCCGATAGCGACTCCGCAATCGCTTACCTCAAGTCCGAAAACAGCTATCCTGCTGTAATCAAAGCTGACGGTCTTGCACTCGGTAAGGGTGTAATCATCGCTCAGAATGAGGAAGAAGCAATCGAAGCTGTTAAGTCAATGATCGACGGCAAGCAGTTCGGTGAAAGCAGCTCAACTGTTGTAATTGAAGAATTCCTTACAGGACCTGAGGTTTCTGTTCTTTCTTTCACAGACGGAAATGTTGTTGTACCTATGATTTCCTCTATGGACCATAAGCGTGCACTTGACGGCGACAAGGGTCTTAACACAGGCGGTATGGGTACAATTGCACCTAACCCATTCTATACTGAGGAAGTTGCAAAAGAATGTATGGAAACAATTTTCCTCCCAACAATCAACGCTATGAAGGCAGAGGGCAGAACCTTCAAGGGCTGTCTGTACTTCGGACTTATGGTAACACCAAAGGGTGTTAAGGTTATCGAGTACAACTGTCGTTTCGGTGACCCTGAAACACAGGTTGTTCTTCCTCTCCTTGATGCGGACCTTGTTGACATCTTTGAAGCAATATACAACGGCAAGCTTGCTGACGTTGATATCAAGTGGAAGAACGAGTTCTGTTCCTGCGTTGTAATGGCAAGCGGAGGCTATCCTCAGAGCTATCCTAAGGGTATCGAAATGAATGGTATGGACGATAAGGGTCAGGTTGACGGAGTGTTTGTTTACCACGCAGGTACAAAATTTGCTGATGGAAAGTTCCTCACAAACGGCGGACGTGTCCTCGGTGTAACAGCAACAGGTGAAAGCTTGCAGGCAGCACTTGACAAGTCCTACGACGCTGTAAAGAAAATCACATTCGACGGCGCACATTACAGAACCGATATCGGTCAGCGTGCACTTTCCGCAAATAAATAAAACAAAATCGCTTCTGATTTAATCGGAAGCGATTTTTATGTTGTTATTGATGTGAACGGCTGCGTTTGTAATTGAAGCCTTCCTCACGCTTGAATTTTTCTTTTGCAGCAAACATCTTTTCATCTGCCACAGAAACAGCGTGTTCAATTGACTCAAGGTTGTCGGCTGTGTCAAATACCCAACCAAGACTTACGCTTATGGAGTAAGGTTTGTCAGCGGTATTGTTTACCTTTTTGAGATATTGATTTATTGATTCTTCAATTTCGGCAATTTCCGTTTCCGAAAGAATTGTGCGGCTTGCGATAACATATTCATCGCCGCCCATTCTGAATGCAAGCATATTGGGGGAACAAGCCTTTGTAAATGCTTCAGCAACACTTTTCAGCGCAAAGTCACCTTCAATATGTCCGAAAGTATCATTGATATATTTCAGATTATTCATATCTCCGAGTATAAGAGTGAATTTCTGATTATGCTTTTTGGCATTACGGAATATTTTATCAGCATAAAGATTGAATCCGTTTCTGTTGTAAATACCCGTCAGCAGGTCAGTAACCGCATTTTCTTCCATTTTGGTGTACATATACTGCATATTTCTCTGCCTGCGTAAGCTTTCAAGCGAAGCGCAAACATATCGCATCCATTTGCGGTAAATCGGAGTATATGAAGTAAGCTTGTCACCGTATGATATAACCGCGTAGCCGAAGCATCTGTCATTGAAATGAACAGGGGAGAAGAAGAACGCTGTAGGCTTCGGACGTCTTTCATAAATTGCAGGAAGCATTTCCTTAAGGTCAAAATAAAGATTAGGTTCAACATAAGCTGAGTTTTGCTTTTTCTGAATAAGCAAATTCATCCTTTGTGTGTAGCCGCTTTTCAGATAATTAGGATTATTTTCATTTTCACCGAGATTATCCCAGTTTTCACACATACATAAGTAAAAGCTTTCATAATCCCGAAGCTGATAACCATACCAGCAAAGCGTATTCATGTAATCAACATAATCCTTTTTGGAAATCAGTGCTTCCAGCATAAAGTTATACTGTGAATTAAAAGCGTTGTATACATCACCTGATTCACGCCAGCTTTCGCGTTCATCACGGATTTTCTCGGCAATGTTTATAGAACAGCCACAGCTTTTTGCAATGAGAATTTCAGCATTGCATATTCCATCATTGAAATCTGTTCCTGTAATCAAACTGTGAAGCTTGTTCACAGTTCTGACTGCCGTATTTTCCAAAGGAAGGTTTGCCGAAGTAATGCTTGGTACGTAGTTTACACCTGCATCAATAGAATCATATCCTGTAACAACTATATCTTCGGGAATTTTCAATCCCCTTGCTTTAAGTGCTTCACAAACGCTGATAGCCATAGTATCAGAACCGCACGCAATTGCCTGAGGAAGCGGTCTGCCGCTTTCCATAAGCGATTTTACAACGTTTTCACCTTCATTGTACCAGAAATCACCATAAAAAACACGGCTTTGGTCAATAGGAAGATTATGTTCAATAAGTGCCTCATAGTATCCCGTAAGACGATTTGTCGAATGAGGATGTCCCTTTGTACCTGTCATAAAAGCAATATCTGTCATCTTATGCTTTTCAATAAGATGAGAAACAATTTCCTTTATGCTTTGAATGTCATCAGTATGTATATTTTCAAAGCCATCTGTTTCAAGGTCAACCGCAACAACAGGCTTGTGGAATTTCTTTTTTATTGTTTCTTCAATCGTTTTGTTATAATTATCTGTAGTCAGTGTATCGGGAAGTATAATAATACCATCAAGCACATTGTAGTTTATGGCAGTAAAAATATTCAGTTCGCCTTCGTGCCATTCGTCAGATAATTTATGTGTTGAGAATATAGAAAAAACAGCAACATCATAGTTGAGTGCATATGCTTGCTTTAATGCACCCTCAATAAATCTGGACTGATTTGGTGAATCAGCCTGAGCAATAATTATTCCAATAAGCTTTCGGAATTTTCTCAATGTCCCTGCCTTCTTTCATAGCTTGTTTACAAATATGTTATCAGTATCTATAATTATTTTACCACATTTTTGCTGTTTTGTCACGGAATATATGAAAAATACCATACAGACTTTTGTGCGTTTTTTTAGCAAACATAACTAAATCTTCTATCGCCAATTATTAAACTGTCACAATTTTTTAACCTTAAAGCACTATTATACAACATAACAAAAGTGTATAATTTTTCCTTGTGGAGGGATTACAATGAAATTTACATATAAACATACCTTGACAGCCTGTTATGCAGGATATATTACGCAGGCGATTGTAAACAATTTGCCGCCGCTTCTGTTTCTTACGTTCCATAAGCAGTTCGGAATATCTCTTGAAAAAATAGCTGTGCTGATTTCAGCAAATTTCGTTATGCAGATTGCAGTTGATATTCTCTCATCGAAAATTGTTGCAAAAATAGGCGTGCGTAATTCAATGCTTGTTGCACATATATCAGCCGCAATAGGCTTTTCCTGTATGGGAGTATTTCCGTTTATCCTGCCTGACCCATTTGCAGGACTCATTCTTGCGGCCGCATTCAATTCTGTTGGCGGAGGGCTTACAGAAGTGCTTGTAAGTCCGATAGTCGAATCTCTTCCCGGAGATGAAAAAGCGTCTGCAATGAGCCTTCTTCATTCCTTCTATTGCTGGGGACAGGTAGCGGTTGTTCTTTTGTCAACGCTTTTCTTTGCCGTCTGCGGAATAGAAAATTGGAGGATATTGACAGCTTTATGGGCAATTATCCCTTTTCTCAATACATTCTTGTTTGCAAAAGTTCCTCTTTGCCCTTTTGTTGAGGAGGGGGAGGAGGAAATTTCTCTCGGAATGCTTTTCGGAAGCAAAATTTTTCTTCTGCTGTGTCTGATGATGATTTCAGCGGGTGCCTCAGAGCTTGCCGCATCGCAATGGGCGTCACTTTTTGCCGAGGCTGGACTTAAAGTCAGCAAAACAATGGGTGACCTTCTCGGACCTTGTATGTTCGCCGTGCTGATGGGTACAGCAAGGCTTCTTTACGGAATTTTCGGAAGCAAAATAAAACTCATTTCCGTAATAACCGCAAGTTCATTTCTTTGCATAATAAGTTATGCGGTAATGGTCTTTTCACCATATCCCGTGCTTGCTCTTGCGGGCTGTGCGTTGTGCGGACTTTCGGTAGGCATAATGTGGCCTGGAGTATTCAGTCTTTCTGCCGAAAAGTACAAATCAGGCGGAACAAAAATGTTTGCAATTCTTGCTCTTGCAGGAGATATAGGCTGTTCCGCAGGACCCGGACTTGTTGGGGTGTTTGTAAATATGGCTGAAAATGGTGCAAAGCTTCTTCCTGCCGCTGATGCCGCATCATCGGGACTGAAAACAGGACTGCTTTTCGCCGCAGTATTTCCGCTGATAATGATAATAGGAATGAAGCTTCTTTCTGAAGTAAAGTCCGAATAATAATAAGGGTACTGAACTTGTGCAAATTCAGTACCCTTGTTTGTTAATCTGTAATTGTAATATCAATCGTTCTAAGAATGGTTCCGTTGTCTTTGCGTGCAATGGTAATGCGTGCATTTCCGCTTTCCATTGAAGCAAGAGAAAAGCTTCCGCTGAAGGACGCACTGTTGCGGACATTTTCGCAATCGGCAGTAAGCTCGTTTCCATTGCCGTCGGAAATAGTAAGAACAAGCGTAATAGGCTCAGATATTGTTTCTGTACCGGCCGTGCAGGAAATAAGAAGCGTGTCAGTCTTTCTGAATACAGTTGTGTAATAGTCACCTGCGGAGGTGAATCCGTCAGCGTACCAGTCCTCGTGACTGTCAGGAAGTCTTGCAGCAGCATTTTTCTTCTGTGCAGAACTGTCGCCGTAGGTGCTCAGCAAAGCAAATACCGAACGTGCGGAAGCAGGGTCCTTGTCAAGCAATTCCTTGCCGAGATTGTAGCGTGCATTATAAAGTTCATTCATTGCCGTTTTGTATGTTCCGCAGTTCTTGAACATTGCAACAGCAGATGCAAAATCACCGTTTTCCTTGCATTTCAACCCATATTCATAGCTTGTGCTTATAAACAAATCGTGTGAATTCCTGAAATTGTCAAGATAATAGAAACCCCTTACAATTTCTTCGGAAACACCCTTCTGAGTGTATTCCGACATATAGAAGCTGTATGTACATTCCTCAGCCTGAGCCGCCGAGTCGCTGTAACCGCCAAGTTTGTAGAAGCTGTCAGCTGCGGTCTTGTAATCTCCAGAATTTTTAGCAGTAAGTGCACCTTGATATCGGTATTCGGCA
>CALATN010000049.1 GCA_937891895.1 uncultured Clostridia bacterium | reverse complement strand
GGACAAGTAGCGGACAAAGCCCGAAATCCACAAAAAAGAAAATCAGGAAACCACGTATCTACGTTGTTTCCTGATTCATTAGCTGGTGACCCGTACGGGAATTGAATTGAGGTTTCAGCATAGAAAACCATTATGCAAGATAGCGCAAAATGGCTTACCTGCGAGGTTTTCAAACATTTCGCTTGTTCTGACTTGCTGTATTTTTTATAAGAAATTTATTGAAACAATGGGCAAATAATGGGTCGGATTGAGATGCTTTTCTAACAGTAAGCCACTGGAAATTTCAGTGGCTTTATTATTTATTGCCATAAATAATAAATTTGTGCTTGTGAAACTTTATCTTTATTTGTAATTAATGCTTCTACTGAAGATATTAATTTTTCAATTTTTGATATATCTTTAGTTGTTGTAGAAATATCAAAATCTTTAGATATTGCTTATGCATTTTTAGAAAACAGATTAACATAGTTCAAATGTATCACCTCCATTTACTAGCAATGATATTCTTTAATGTCTCTTCATTACGAGAATACACATATGCATAGCTGCTTTCAACTTGTTTATAATTATAAGTATTGATAAAATTGAACTCCTTGTCACTATCTATATATTCTAATCTGCAATCATATTTAGAAAAAGTATTAAAATAATAATTGGGATGATATGCGGCTAACAGTAATTTAGGCGTTATTGGGAAATATACAATGGTTTTTGGTGTAGCTAGTCCGTTGCGAAATGGAGTAACATCCAATGTTTCTGCATCCATAAACGTTACAGGATTGTCACTGGTTATAAATTCTGAATTTCCACAAATCTTAAAAATCACAAAATGTCGTTTTAGCAATTCCTCTGTAATACTCTTTACCTTTTCATAATTTAAAGCTGTTGACGTTGCTATTAATTTATAATAATCTTCGCTTGTAGTAATCTCATTTAAAATTATCTCTTGCTGCTCACTTATAGGATTGAATACCTCTTTGACTTCTCCAGCAACAACAGGTGCTAAACTCAAATATTGTTTTCTAGTATATTCTCTTGTGATTTTTCCTCTAAAAAGCTGAAAAATCATGCTATATGCCATATCTATTTTATCCTTAGGATTTAATACACAGGTATGATTTTGAATAAGTATATTTTCGCATGATTTTCGAATTTTAGTAATAACACGAGCTAACATCGGTTCTATAACTGTTGCGTATGTTGTTTCAACAATATATGGGTCAGACCTTTTATTTACTGTATAAAAATTGTGCTCAACTGATGTATCGCTGACATTCACTGGAAATATTCTATTCTCTTTCTTGCACAAGGCATATATTTTATATGGCTCTTTATCAGAAAATGAAAAATTTTTTAAATACACTTGTGGGACATAATGCTGTTTTTTAGGATTACTCATAACCTATACCTCTTACATAAATCCATTTAACAAACTTTTCCAACATCTACACAATACACATCTCTATCCTGACATTACCTTGCATATCTTCATCCGACAATCCATTCTATCCTGTAAAAGCAAAATAAAATTCTGAAATACGAAAACACCGCAAACATTCTCTTAAGATTAAATTATATAGCGAAAAAAGGGGTTTTATGTCAGCTGTAATGAATCTAACTCCTTAACAACCAATTTATATTAGATGTGATTTGGGGTTTATTATATATCTGTAATGCGACCCCAAGATCAGGCTGTTTTGCTTGAGCTTGGGGTTATTCTTTGTCTTTTGAGCTATCATGTAATTTTACAAAATAGCCACCATTAATGTATATTCTTTTTTCTAAGTTTCGTGTACCTTCTTTTTAACTGTGGACTAACAAGCTTTTCATGAGTATGTTCATATAACTTATCTGATTTAAGTAACGTTGGATATCTTTCAACCATATTAACAAATGTCGTCGCTGCCATTTCATCTTTAAATCCGTTGATTTTACATAAATACTCTAACATTTCTGTGGGTGCATATGAAGTTAAATCATCAAGGCAATCCGCATCTTGTAATAATTTATATAGCTCTATTCTTCTCTTAAAAGGCATTCCTATATATGCCTTTCTATCCATAATTTCCGATAGAAATTCCAGATTTTGAGACATATATCCACGCGTAGTATTGTATCCATCCGCTACAAAAATAGATATATATTCTTGCCACAATAAATTAAACCGATCACCTTTATCCATGTCAAAACGTGATTTATTCAATGCTTTTCCAACAATATAGCGTTCATATTTTTGACTATTAAATAATTTTTCTGCAATAGCATCATTACATGCTTGGAAATAAGATGTATTTGAAAAGATCTTAATAGTCATATTATTAATTGACTTAATAGCACTTTGATTTGCGATAGAAACATATTGTTTTATAGCATTCTTGTCTCCCATTAATTCTTCATAGATATAATGTTCTAAATTCGAATCAAGTGTTTTTGTGACAGCCATAAAACCAAGTACACCTTGAACAGTATTAAGATCATATATTTCATTAAATCGCTTTTTAATATCAAACTTTTTTTGTTTTGAAAAGTCTTGATATTTAATACTTGTATCAAAGTTTATGTTTTCCATACATCGGATAGCCGTTTTCGCTTCAAAATTTGATATATACACTAAAATTTCATATGCTAATGAATTATTCTGATATTTTCGTGAAAAATAAAGAGCAAGTTCTTTTGCACATTCTTCTCTAACAGTTGATGGATGTATTAAATTAAATATGTCTTTTTCAGTTATTCCTTCTAGCTTTAATAATGTCTTCATTTCTACTTCTGATAAACTTGGACAACTTGATGAAAATAAAACTTTATAATTTAAAATAATATCTCTGTTAGTCTTTAGAATTGAAGATCTTACCTTTTCCAAATAATCATTATTTGCAACAAACCACTCAATTGCTTCAGATACTGCAGTTATGTTGCAATCTAAATTAAATTCAGGTTCTTTGTCTAACTCTATTAGTATTAACATAGCAGTAATGTAATAACCATGATTGAACATCTTGGAAGCAACATGTTCACTATATCCAGTAAAAATACCTAATTCATCAATATATTCTGCAGTTTTATCACTTAATTCATATTCATCTAACATATTAATAAGCTGCTGATATCTGTTGAATATGTTTTGCTGAATAGTTTCGTTTTCATCGCATTCATAGTAATAGTTTAAAATTTTTTCTTCGTATTTTTTTAATATACATTGGGTCTTAAACATAAAATCAAAATAAACCATTACTAATGTGTCAATATCAAAAATTTCTTCAATATTATCCAGTAACTTTTTGGTAAGTGTAATACATAGGTTATATCTTTCTGATTCTTGAGATGTCATATTTGAAATGCTGACTGAGAAATCTGGAAATAAAGAAATAAGACTTTTCATTGCATTATAGTCAAAAGAGTCGCTTTCCACATTTACCAATTCAATAATACTTTCATAAGACAATTCTGCCATTTCTTTATCAGTAATTAAACTATGATGGTTAAAAAACAATTTTTTATACCATAATACCTCTGAAGAAAAATCTTTACATAATCTTTTTCTTAACACTAATATTGAAGATTCTTTAAATTTAGCTTCCCAAATGTCGCAGAGTTTATTAGCAAAATTACTATTGTATACCTTTCTTTCACTATCATAGTGTAAAAGCTTTATAATTAAATTTGTGGTTTTCTCCGCTGACTCAATAGAATAATCTAAATTATCAAACCATTCATACACTTTACTTTCGTAGTGTTTTAGTAAATGTATGTATAATGATTCATTTTCAAACACAATATCTGGAAGAACAATTCCTAATTTAATCACTTTATCCATAGTTACTCTTATAATATCGGATTTCGCATTTAAAACATTAGTAATTGCTTCTTGAAACTTATCGTTTCTTTCACCATATAAAATTGCTTTTTGAATACACATTTCATCATAAGTATATATAACACTATTTTTAGGATAGTTATAATAATACATATGATATGTACCATCAATATGTTTTGCTTTAATAAGTATTTTTATCTCATCCAGATATGATTGATTATATGAGGGTAAATAATCTTCATAATTTATTTCTTCGCCCTTGATATATAAATCAACCAGTTTCCCAAAGGCATAATGATCCGTTTCAGAAAATTCTTTTGCATATGCAGTAGTTAAATATGCTGCAACTGCACACTTTTCAAAAGAAGGTTTGGTTCCAGAGAACTTACTTTCCAAACTTTCATAAAGTAAAAAGGCACTATTTAATCTTGCTTTAATTTCTCTAATATCAACTTTCTCTCCCCTAGTAATCCACTGCATTCCTGGTACATTTATAAGTTCTGTGCCCTTATTAAGGTTTAATATTGTTTCTATTTCTTCTCTCTTAGTTTTTAATAATCCATCTAATACCGAATTATAGTCCTCAATATTTATTGTATGTAAATTAAGAATATAATCAAATATTTTTTCATACAAGCTTTGCTGCGTATTAATGTTTACATCATCTTTTTTCGTGGAATTATCAAGTAATTCTGCTTCTGACTTTATGGTTACAATAAATATAACTTTTTTTCTAAATCTTCTAAAAACACCATTTTCTTCGGGTATGTAATATTTTCGAAGCTCTTTCAAGAAATCAATGACGGCATCGCTTTTATCAGTTCTATCTAAATCTTCTATTACTACTATCAGTTTTCTATACCAAAAAGGTATGCTTCCTTTTACAATTTCTTCTCGATATAAATCAATAATTTCATCGCATTCAATTTCTCGTTCTTTTTCAGATTTTATGCTAGAGAAAATAATTTCTCCCAAAGATATTACAATAACACCTAATACAACAGAAACAAATGTTAATATTAAAGGAAGAGTATCAATTATGTTTTCTATAACAGGAAAAAATTCAATTACATTGCTTTCGTATTCATTTATAAACCATATTGAAATCATAAAAACTATTATCAATATTGTTAAAAAATAAAGAATAGGTTTATTTGTATGAAGTTTTAACAGTCCATAATTATTACTCAGACGACGATTTATATATGTACCTTTTTTATGGTTTAGTTGATTTGCTATTTGATAAACAAAGTTTCTGTGTAATTCAATAGTATCGTTTTTGCCTTCCGTGCTATTAATCTGTGACCACATAGGTATCTTTATGATTTTGTTAAATGTTCTTTGCTTTCTCAATAGCTCTATTAAACTGGTTTTTCCTGATCCAAACGGAGAGGTAACCGCAATCATTTGGGCTCCTGCATCGATAGCATCACTTAATTTTTGGGCATAAACATTTAATCCTACAACATCCTTCGCTTTATCTGTTACAGGAGTATTAAGAAAAACAAGTGGGGTCGATTTCTTTTTACACATATCTATCCTCCCAATCATTGACTATCATCATATATCATTTGTTATCACAGATGCAATACTTTCTATCCCAAAACTATATTAAATTCTACCTATTATGTAATCCAATATTTTAATAAAATTATATCACAAAATGTCATTTTTTGCAATATAGATTATAATTCATAAAAGCAAACAGGCACACGTTTCAAAGCCGTGTGCCTGTTATTTCATATACTACCAACAAACCTCAAAAACGCCATCTTCCCCTCATCGTCCCTCTTAAACACACCCGCATCATTAAGCACCTCAAGGAACACCTTTCCGATCTCCTTTTCGAGAATTGCCCTTGCATTATCCTTGCTGAAATCAGGGTAACGCTTCAAAATATCCTCTGCCCATTCTGCGTGCTGTGTAAGCTCGGGGCAAGCATAAAGATTTTCTCCATTCAGCATTGCCGTTTCAAGCATATCTATTTCCTTTGCAAGTCTTGCAGGAAGCACCGCCAGTCCCATAACCTCAATCAGACCGATATTTTCTTTCTTGATATGATGAAGTGACGGGTTGGGATGATATACACCAAGCGGTCTTTCTTCCGTCGTAATGTTGTTTCTGAGTACGAGGTCGCACTCGTAAACATTGCCGTTTTTCCTTGCAATAGGGGTAATTGTGTTGTGCGGCTCTCCGTTTGCTTCAGCAAAGATGAACACGCTTTCATCGGAGTATCCTCTCCATTTTGCAAGAATATCAGCACAGCATTCCGACAGCTGTTTTCTGTCCTCGGATGCAGCACGGATAACCGACATAGGCCATTTCACAATCCCTGCTTTTACGTTCGGATAAGCCTTTATTTCAAACTCGGTTTCAATGGGAGCCTTCGCCATTGCAAATGTGTAATTGCCACCCTGAAAATGCTCGTGACTTAAAATTGAGCCTCCGACAATTGGCAAATCCGCATTTGACCCTACAAAATAATGCGGAAGATAATCCACAATATCAAACAGCTTTTCAAACACCGCAGCATCAATTTTCATCGGAATATGTTTCTCATTGAAAACAATGCAATGCTCGTTGTAGTAACCGTAAGGCGAATACTGTAACTGCCATTTTTCGTTGTTCACCGTAATCGGAACGGGACGAAGATTTTGTCTTGCGGGATGTGTTGCGTGCCCTGCAAAACCAGCGTTTTCAGGACAAAGCTGACATTTAGGGTAAGCCGTCGCTTTCTGCGTTTTTGCCGCCGCAATGTCACGGGGGTCTTTTTCAGGCTTGGAGCAATTTATCGTAATGTCAAGCCTTCCGTACTCGCTATCGTAAGTCCACTTCAAATCCTTTTCAATCCGACCTGCACGAACATAGTTCAGCTTCTTGCTGAAATCGAAATACCAGTCGGTAGCTTCCTTCGGATTTGCTGTGTAACGCTTGTTGAATTCTGCAACGACCTCTCTGGGCATTGGTGTAAGAATTCCCATAAGCTTTGTATCAAATAAGTCACGGGAGTTCAACGTGTCGCTGATAATTTCTTTTTCGCAAGCGTACTCAACCAGCGGAGCAAGAATTTCATCAATAGTTTCATCTGAACATTCCGACAAATTCTCCTCCCAATCGGTAAGCTTCATCGCTTCCATAAGCTGATTGCGGACAACGTAAATATCATCGCTTGTGATAAGCTCATTTTTTACAGCATAATCAATAAGCTTCTGCACGGCATTGCAAATCATACTTCTGCCCCCTATTTTTCATCGTAACCATTTGGGTGATTTTTGTGCCAGTTCCATGCACTTGCAATGATTTCTTCAAGGCTGTCGTGAACAGGCTTCCAGCCGAGGATTTTCTTTGCCTTTTTGCTGGACGCAACAAGTCTTGCAGGGTCGCCTGCACGTCTTGGTGTTTCTGTAGCAGGAATCGGGTGTCCTGTAACCTTTCTTGCGGTTTCGATTACCTCACGAACGGAGTAACCTACGCCGTTGCCGAGGTTGAAAATGTCACTTTCACCGCCGTTATTGAGATACTGCACAGCAAGAATATGAGCCTGTGCAAGGTCGGTAACGTGGATATAGTCACGGATACAAGTTCCATCAGGAGTGTCGTAATCAGTGCCGTAAATGGAGATTGTTTCACGCTTGCCGTTGGGCACTTGCAGAATAAGCGGAATGAGGTGACTTTCGGGGTTGTGTGCCTCGCCGATTGTACCGCTTTCGTCAGCACCGCAAGCATTGAAGTAACGGAGTGAAACGTATCTCAGACCGTGAGCCTCAGCTGTCCACTTGAACATCTTCTCCATAGCAAGCTTTGTTTCGCCGTATGGGTTTGTAGGACAAGTTCTGTCGCTTTCGAGAATTGGAATATTCTCAGGCTCGCCGTATGTAGCGGCTGTTGAGGAGAACACGATTTTGCCCACATTGTTCTTTACCATCGCTTCAAGAAGCACCTTGGTGCCGTAGAGGTTGTTGTCATAATATTTCAGCGGGTTTGTAACGCTTTCACCAACAAGGGAGTAAGCCGCAAAGTGAATTACAGCGTCGATTTTCTCCTGCTGAAAAAGCTTGTCGAGGAAGTCAAAATCACGGAGGTCGCCCTGATAGAATTTTGCCTCTGCGGGACACGCTTCAATATATCCTGTTGCAAGGTTGTCAGCGATAACAACGTCGTGACCTGCCTTTACAAGCTCAAGTGCAGTGTGGGAGCCGATATAGCCTGCTCCGCCTAAAACCAGAATTGTCATAAAATCACTCCTTTGTAATTTCTACACCGCCAACAGGACGAATTCTCATTTTTGTGCAGGCGTTCTCGCCGAAAATTCTGTTCATTTCGGTAATGTATTTGTTTGCAAGATTAACAGGTACAAATGCCTGAATTGTTCCTGCAAAACCGCCGCCGTGAACTCTTACTGCACCCTTGTCACCGAGAAGCTTTCTGCTCATCATTATTGCAAGAGTTATCGCCTGATTTTCAGGGTCAGAGCAGGAATACTGATTTTGCAGAAGTGTTGCGGAGGAGTGTCCCGACTTTCTCACAAGCTCAAGGAAATACTCCATATTGCCATCTCTTAAAGCTGACGCTTCAAACTTTGCACGGCTGTTTTCTTCAAAGAAATGCGCTGCACGGATTATCGCTCTGTCGGAGCACTTTTCACGAATTCTCGGAATTTCGTTATAAAACGCAACCTCGCTTACGAAACGAAGATGCGGCTTGCCGAACTCTCTTGCAACGCTTTCCATTTCGCTTCTGATAGCTGTGTAATCTTCCGTAAGGTCAGCGTGACTGCTCTTTGTATCGGTAATGCACAGGCAGTAGCCGTACTCCTCAAAATCGCAGTTGAAGCTTTCAACCTTCGGCTCTTCCGTGTCGAAAAAGTCAATGAACACCAAGCCGCCTACGGAAGAAACCGTCTGGTCCATCAGACCGCTGTTCTTGCCGAAATAAACATTTTCCGCAAACTGTCCGATTTTTGCAATCTCAACCGCACCTGCTCCGCTGTTGTTGCAGCAGGTGTCGATAATTGTTCCGATAAGTGTTTCAAATGCCGCAGAGGAGGAAATTCCGCTGCCGCTGAGCACGTCAGATGTGCAGTAAAGGTCAAATCCGCCGATTTCCGTGCCCCTGTCCATAAAGCTTGCGGCAATACCGCTTATAATTGCGGCTGTGCCTGTCTTGCCCGACTGAACGGATACATCATTGAGGTTTACTGTAAACGCATCGTAGCCCTCGGACTTTACACGGATTACACCGTCCTTGTGGAATGCCACAACTGCAATGATATCAAGATTTACTGCCGCCGCAAGAATACAGCCGTGCTGATGGTCGGTATGGTTGCCGCCGATTTCAGTTCTTCCAGGAGCGGAGAAAATGCGGATATCCTTTCTCTTCGGATAAAGCTTTGCAAAGCTGTTTACTGCGTCAAGATAACGCTGCTTCTGATATTTCAGTTCTTCCTCGGCTGTTCCGTAAAAGTCCTTGAAGGTTCTCATAAATTCGTTGTTTTCGATACCCTGTAATGCGTTAAGAATGTTCATAACAGTTGCTCCTTTCAAAAGTTAAAGAGAGTTTATTGTAAATTCCAGAGTCATTGCTTCTTCGCTGTTTATCTTGAATTCCTTGTGTACGGGTGCGCCCCAGCTGTCATCACCGCCAACGCCCATCTGCTTTGCGGCAATGCGTACCCAAGTGTAAGTCGGGTCAGGAAGCTCGTCACGGTGCATAGCATTGTCAAGCTCGTATGCGTTATATGGCAGCACGCTCATTTCAAAGGGCTGTTCATTTGCAGTAAAGCAAAGACCTGCTCCGTTTTCTTCGTACACGTCAACATATCTCACACCAGTTCTGTTGCCGCATTCCTGCGGGTTAAGATACTTTGTGAAATTGTCATTTGCTGTCGATGTATACACACCAAGTCTTGCACCGTTGTCACGGTCAATATAGTTTTCGTCGGGACCCATTCCGTAATATGTGAACTTGTCATACTGCTTCTTCATTTTGAAATCCATTGCAAATACGGGCATATCGGAAAGTCCCTTTACTCCGTCATACTCAGCCTTTACGCCAAGTCTGCCGTCGAAATATGCGATGTATGTAACCTTGTATTCAAATGAGGTCACTGTAGGTGCAAGGAATTTGTAAGTCACTTCAAGGCTGTCAGCGTTTTCCTTTATGTCATATCCCATAAGCTTTGCACATCTTCCTGCAATCTGCCACTGTGCGTTTTCGTATGGATAGCCTGCACCTGTGTCATTGTCTGTGTGTGCTCTGAAAAAGCTGATTTTCGGTGCTCTTGTGATGTATTCTTTTCCGTCGTAAATCAGCGAGCTTACTCCGCCCTCACGCTTGTCAAACTGCATTGAGAAGTTTTCGCCGTGTACGCCGATGCAGAAGTCACCATACACAATTTCAGCTTGGTGAACTTGTGCATTTACTGTAATTTCGGGAGTTTTAACAACCTCCTGTGCAAAAGAAATCTCGTGTCCCTTTTCTGCCCAGATTGTATCTTCTGCAATAACTGCGGAAGCTGTAAGAACATACTCGCCGCCATTTTCGGGAACTTCAAGACCGATTTTCACGCTGGCTTTTTCACCTGCGGAAATGTTCAGACGGTGTTCCTCTGCCGCAAGAATTTCGCCCTCTTTTTCCAGTGTGACTTTGAAAATATATCCCTCTGTACCAACAAAAAGGTTTCTGTTTTCTATTGTAAGCACTCTGTCTGAAATGCTCATTCTGATGTTGGAGTAAAGCTGTTTTGCTTCGCTTACCTTTGGAGAATATGTGCGGTCAGCGTAAACAATACCGTTTGTGCAGAAGCCGTAATCGCTTGCCCTGTCGTCAAAGTCGCCGCCGTAAACAAGCACTCCGTCCTTGTAAAGCGACTGGTCGATGTAGTCCCATATAAAGCCGCCCTGATATGCTTCGTACTTATCTTCAAGGTCGGTGTAAAGCTTCATACCGCCGAGGGAGTTGCCCATAGCGTGCATATATTCACAGCTGATGTAGGGCTTTCCTGTGTTCTGTTTCAGGTATTCCTCAACCTCGTCAGGCTTTGCATACATTCTGCTTTCCATATCGGTGATGTGGTCGTATTTTCTGTTCCACACAACACCCTCGTAGTGAACAAGTCTTGTCTTGTCAACCTCGTGGAAGTAGTCAGCCATTGCCGCAATATCATCACCGCAGTAGCTTTCGTTTCCGCAGCTCCATATCAGCACGCTTGCGTGGTCTTTGTCACGCTCATACATTGACCTTGCTCTGTCGAGGCAGGCTTCCTTCCATTCGGGAAGTGAAGCAGGAACATTTATTGACGGCTCGCAAGCTCCCATCTTCTGCCAAGTGCCGTGGCTTTCGAGATTTGTTTCGGCAATAAGGTAAATACCATACTCATCGCAAAGCTTATACCAAAGAGAGTTGTTAGGGTAATGACAGGTACGGACAGCATTGATGTTGTTGCGCTTCATAAAGCGGATATCCCAGAGCATATCATCTTCTGTTACAACTCTGCCGCCCTCTGCGTTCCACTCGTGGCGATTGATACCCTTGAAAATTATTCTCTTGCCGTTCAGACACATAATGCCGTTTTTCATCTCAAAGGTACGGAAACCAACCTTTGTTTCAACTGTTTCAACAACCTCACCATCAGCAATGATTTCAGCAGTAAGTGTGTAGAGGTCAGGCTGTTCAGCACTCCAGGGTGCAACATCAGGAATTGAAGCTGATACATTTGCAGTATTGCCCTCATACACCTTGATACCGTTCTTGTCAGTGAGAGTAAGCTTTATTTCATAATCGCTGTCGCCTGTAATATCAAGCTCAGTTGTAAGAATACCGTTGCCGTTTTCGTAATCATAATCTGCAATAACCTTCATATCACGAATATGAATTTCGGGAACAGCGTAAAGATACACGTCACGGAAGATACCCGAAAATCTCCAGAAATCCTGGTCTTCCAGCCAGCTTGCTGTGCTGTAGCGGTAAACCTCAACCGCAAGCTTGTTGTTCTTTTCCTTTATGTAAGGAGTGATATTGAACTCAGAGGGAGTGAAGCTGTCCTCGGAGTAGCCTACAAACTCGCCGTTGAACCACACATAGAACGCTGTTTCAACACCCTGAAAGCTGATAAAGGTTTCCTTGCCGAGAAGCTCCTTGTCAACGTCAAAGAATTTCACATAACTTCCCACAGGGTTACGCTTCTGAGGAATTTGCGGAGGAACAAGCTGCTCGTGACCTTCCCAAGGATACTGAGTGTTCACATATTGTGGTTTATCGTATCCCTGTAACTGAATATGTCCCGGAACTTTGATTTCGTCAAAATCTGTTACATCAAAATCAGTCTTGTAGAAATCAGCAGGTCTGTTGTCAGGGTGTTCGCAATAGCTGAACTTCCAAGTGCCGTTAAGGCTCTGACGAAGGTCGCCTTCCTTTGTAGTATAGCCGTGGTCGGAGTGTGCCTTTTCTCTGTTTACTTCAAAAATTTCGGGGTTTGCGAGCCATTCAAGTGTAGCTTTCATAAAATTTTCCTCCTCAAGAGTTGTGTTCCTTGTCCCAGTCTGCGTTTGCCTTTTCAACGTTCAGGCGTGAGAGCAGAATTGTCATAATGAAATTGAATATCATAGGTAACCAGAGGTACATAAAGTTCAGCATATTGATACAGGATTCAGGCTGTACAGCAGCGTTTGCAACATATCCGCCTGCTGCGAGCAACCAGCCTGTAAGAGCTGTTCCGATACCGCCGCCGATTTTAACACCGAGAGATGAGCAGGAATACATTGTTCCGTCGATTCGCTT
>CALATN010000048.1 GCA_937891895.1 uncultured Clostridia bacterium | reverse complement strand
TTATTGAGGTTCACGACATCAAGGTTGTTCAGGGTACTGACAGGCTTTTCGTCGGGATGCCGAGCAGAAAGACTGTTGACGGTGGGTTTGCCGATATGGTGCATCCGATTTTTGCTGGAGCAAGAGAGATTATCGAAGTACCTGTGCTGAATGCTTATGCGGCTTATGTTGCACAGATGACGGAGTAAACGAAAAAGCGTTGGGACTTGATGTTCCAACGCTTAAAATCTATATGGAGGCAAATTTTTATGTGTGAAAAAGACTATACGACTGCACTGTACGAAAAGGTGCAGGCTGAATACGATGACTTTATTGCTGAAATGAAGTGCAAGCCTGCTGACGAAATTATTGAGTCGGCGTATCAGATTGTGATTAAAGATGAAATCACTGTTTTCTGTCGGGACTGTTCTCCAAAGCTTGCTGACAAGCAGTTTGAAGCGTTGTTGTCAAGCAAAAATGCTCTTTATGAGATTTTTGAGCAGTGGTGCAAAAACGGTGAGCTTCACGGGTTGGAGGATATCGGCATTGCGATTGAAGAAGCTGCTGACAGGATATTTGTTTCGCTTGGTCAAAGAAATAATGGAGGTAACTGATGAATATACTTAAAGATATGTACTACGGAAATATTCTTTCCTTTATGGAACTGAACCCGCGTTCGGAAAACTATGATGAAATAATGAAGGAGATTCTTATGCTTCAAGATGAGATTATTAAAGAATTCCCTGATGCAAATGAGATTTTTGAAAAATACTTTGCAACATATCAAGAATCCGCCCATGAATTTGAATTCCTGCAGTTTCAGATGGGTGTCAGGGTCGGGGCTCAGCTTATGTTGGAGATTATGAAGGAGATTGAATAATAACTACCTCATTGGTAGCACGGGATTGTGCATTGCGATGTTAATCTCGTGCTACCAATTTGCGGTGTTTGGTTATTTTGCACAAGTGTCAGCGTTTGTCAACTCAATCTTTTTTTATGGGGGATTCGTAAAATAGCGGAGTAATTAAAATTGAAAAAACTCCCAGAAAATTTTGCACAAATTTGAATAGAATATGAAATAAAATTATTGACTTTGGATATTATTGGTGCTATAATGCTGTCAAAGCTTCAAACAGTTGTTCCGTAACATAACATTTTTACTTAACTAAAAAATAGTGACATACACTGACAGCTTGGTGTACAGTATTATAATATAAGTATAACCAACCGTAATTACCGTATGTCATTTCGTGTAATTACGGTTGTTTTTTTGTGCTTTAAAACAAGCATACCTGTTTGAAGCTTGTACGACAAAACCTCTTGACCTTTTAGAAAGGACTGATTTTATTGTATGAAAATTGAAGTTATTAAAAACAATCATGACCCGAAGGAGTTTGATTATTCCGAATGGGAAAAGGATGCGGAGCTTGCACTTTTATCAAACTATGTTCTGCTTGATAATCGGCACAAGAAGAAGTATCCCGATGATACCGTTGCAAACGGCAGAGCGTACAGCAGGAGCCTTTTGGAGCGCAGTTATGCAGGTACGCTTCAATTCAGATTTACTCACAGCAGCAAGGCTGAACGTCTTGCTATGAAGAGTGAGATTGATAAAGTTGAAGAAAAGCTGTATAAACATCATCGCAGCTTTATTACTTGTACCTGTGGGACAAGGTGCTCCGCAGGAAATTGATGAAACGGAGGTACACTATGAACTATGAAGAAAACAGAAAAAACATTGTTATGACAACATCTGACGGGTATGAGATTAAATTCGGCGATACAGTTTTTGTTGTTTCCCACGAATATGGAACTGCTGATTTGCTTGATATTGCTATTGATTACCTTGCAGAAAAGAATGTAAGAAGTGCAGAAAAGACTGCTTGATTTCAAGAAAGCGGTTGATTTGAATAGAGCCTTATGGTATAATATTTGTATCAACCGCTTTGCTCTTTTGTGAAAGGAGTTTTTATGGAGCAGAGCAAAAATAAATATATAACAGGTGCAGCTTGCTATTGTCGTTTATCAAAAGACGATGATACTGACGGCACCAGCTTGTCGATTGAAAGTCAGCGTCAGATCTTATCTGATTTTTGCAAGGAGCACAACCTTAACATCATTGATTTTTACTGTGATGACGGGTTTACGGGAACTAATTTCGACAGACCTGATTTCAAGCGTATGATGTCCGATGTTGACAACGGTTTAATTGATACGGTTGTTGTGAAAGACCTGTCACGTCTGGGAAGAAACTATATTGAAGTCGGTAAATATATTGAAGAAATATTTCCCGAAAAGGGTATCCGCTTTATTGCAATCGGTGATAATTTTGATACAGAAAAAGATAATCCTGATTCAGACTTTATGACAGCGTTCAAGAATATTTTCAATCAGTTTTACCCCGCAGACTGTTCACGCAAGACACGTCAGGCATTAAAAAACAAAGCTGAAAAGGGTGAGTTTCTCGGCAGTGTGGCGGCTTACGGCTACAAGAAGTCTGCCGCTGACAAGCACGTTCTTGAAATTGACGAAGAAACAGCTCCCATTATTGAACGTATTTTCAGGATGGCTGCTTATGAGAATTGCGGCTGTACCAAAATTGCGAAAATTCTTACTGCTGAAAAGGTGCTTAAACCTTCAGCTTATGCGGCAAAGGCTGCAGGACGTGCGTATGCTGAAAATCCTTATGAATGGAATATGACCACGATTGCAAAGATAATTGAAAATCAGGTTTATCTTGGTCACACGATTAACGGTAAAAAGTATAAGCCTTCATATAAGAGTAAAAAGGTAGTAAAACAGAGTAAGGATAAGCATATCATTGTTGAAAACACGCATCCGCCTATTATTTCGGAACAGCTTTTCAATGACGCTAACGCACAGGTTGCAAGCCGCAAGCGTGAGTGTAAAAACACTGAGCCGCATATGTTTTCGGGACTTGTAAAGTGTGACACCTGCGGATATGCGTTGTCGTTATCGTCTAAAATCGGCAAACCTCCCACCCTTACTTGTTCTAAATACAAGAAGGATACTTCCAGCTGCACTATTCATTTTATTCGCTGCAAGGATTTGTATGATTTTGTGCTTTATGATATAAAGCGTCAGAGCAACCTTATCCTTAAAGATGAAAAGAAGGCTGCCGAGAAGCTTAAAAAGAAGATGTGCAGTACGAATAAATCTGCTCTTGAACGCAGTGAGCGTGATGCAAAGGCAACCGAAAAGCGTATCAAGGAGCTTGATGAAAGGTTTTATCATCTGTACGAGGACAAGCTGAACGGCGTTCTTTCTGAGGAAAGATTTATTGAGCTGTCACGTCGCTGTGAAACTGAACTGGAAGAACAGAAGGCAAAGCTTGAACGTATTAAGTCCATTAAGCTTGAAAGTGCAGAAGCTGATGAGAATATCGAAAATTACATTGCACTCATCAAGGAGTTCAAGGACATTAATGAACTTGACAAGGCTGTTCTGCACAGGCTCATTGATAAAATCACCGTCAGCACCAAGTATGAGGTGGACGGTGTAAAGAAGCAGGATATTAAGATTAGTTATAAATTTGTTGGTAATGTTGGGTAACATCTCTAAGTGAAATCAACGGTCGTGAGTTAGAATTTTACTGCCCATGCCCAAATCGACGACAAGTCTTCAACTTAAAGTCCGTAGATACGTCATCTGCGGACTTTTTCTTTTTGTGTGAAATTTGTCGAAATACCACTTTGATTACTACGGTAACCATAAATAAAAATTGCCTGATATTATACCACTTATAATGGCATCTAATATAAATGTTTTGACAGCATCTCTTGTTAACAATACCTCTTGATTTTATCAAGAACCGCAATAAATCTATCATCATTTCTGATAACATTAAAATCCTCCGAAGCCAGCCATTTATCACGAAGTATTTCACACAAGGGTCTTGAATCCGCAGTGTCAAATTCATATCTGTGGGTAGTATTTGCCCCGAATAAAACCGAACTTGTTTCTACGACTTCAGGGCGGTTGTCAAAGGCAATTGCATGATTTACCGCTTTTTCAAGCTCGGTAAATGCTTTATCGGTGTTTCCTGTTTTTGCAAGCAAGCCTGCATAAAAACAGCGTGCATTTGCGCCTCCCCATGAAGCCATCGGGACGTTACCGTCATACATAAGATCGGCAAGTTCAAGCTCCTTTTCTAAAACACGGACAAGCTCATCATCAGGCAGAAGGCGGTAGCGTGACAGCAAATAAATACCGCTATCCAAAGCGAAATAACCCTTTCTGATTTTATCTCTGACAAACGGCAGACGCTCATCGTCCTCAAGACCCCACCACATCTGCGATTCCTTGCAGAAATCCTGCGGAGGCAGCTGCTCGTATATCGCTCTGCCTGTTTTCTTTCTGCCCATTTCGCAGTGATTAAAAGCGAGTCTTGACATAGCTTCAAGGCGTATGTTTTGGTCGGGGCAGTACTTTACAATGCGTTCGCCAAGGGCTGTAATTTCAGCATCATATTTCAGCATATTTTCTTTCCAGTCGGGGATATTTCCGTCCTCGTCCGTCGATGCAAACAAAGCATACATCAGGGCGTTCAAAAGCTTGTAATTGTTCGGATATTCTGCCACACCCTGTCTTGCAATTTCAATGCACTTATCAATATTTCCGACGCTGATTGCTTTTTGAAATTCATCAAGATATTTCTTCACATTTTTCTGCTCGATTACCTCATTAACTCCGAGAAGGCTGTCAACGGTAATTCGGAAAAATTCCGCAATAGTCGGTAAAAGCTCAAGATCGGGATAACAGGTGCCATTCTCCCAGCGTGATACAGATTGAAACGATACTCCAAGTATTTCGGAAAGTTCTTCCTGCGTTATGTTACGCTCTTTTCTGAAACGTTTTATATTTTCTCCTATATTAAGCTGCATATTTTTTCCTCCAATTTTTTTGAAAGCGACGTCTCTTTCTTGCTTTTATTATATATTACTCCGAAAAAATTTACAATAACACGTTTAGTGAGAATTTTTCTACAACAGAGTGAATAAACTCTGAAAATACAACGTCTGCACAGCAGAGAATTTGATTATTCTTTATCCATTTCTAGTTCCTAACATAATAATCAATCATACTCCATTGTTATTTAAAAGTGTGTCCATAAGGATTATGTTTTGTCAGACTTATAAATCCCCATGTAAATGTTACTTTTCTCACTGATCCACTTGCTCAAGTCATTCTTTAATAATTAAAAAGGACAAGATCTTATTTACTTTAAAGTCAATTATTATATGAGTGCTGATGGTTACTGTTTGGTTACCAAAAAATTTTTCATACCCCTTGACTCTCACCCATACATAAGCCTTATAATATAACCATAAGGTACCTTAAATTCAGATGAAAGGAAAAGGATTATGAAAATAGGAGAGTTTGCAAAGGCTGTGGGAACACGGATTTCCGTACTTCGTCATTATGACAGGGACGGTCTGCTTCGTCCCATATTTACTGATAAATTTACGGGATACAGGTACTATGATGAAACGCAGACAGAGCGATATTACCGTATTGCTGAACTGAAAGATGCTGGCTTTAGTCTTGCCGAAATAAAAGGAATGCTGAATGGGTGTAGTGACATTGATGAGCTTTTCAGGAATAAGAAGCTACAGCTTGAGCAGACCCTGAATAATCTTGAAAAGGTTAAGAAAAATATGTCAGCAGTAAAATTTGATGAGAATAGTTTTGAGCCGATTACCGAAAACATTGATATGCCATTTGAAAATGACGAAAGGGTAGTGGGCAAGTGGGAGATAGTCAGCGATGAAGCTGTGCAGGCAGGTGACAAAAAGCGGGAGCTGTATTTTCTGCCGAATGGTGAACGGTACTGGTGTTACGGCTGGACAAAGGGCAAGCTTTTATATGATGACGGGTATAATACATTTGCCAACGACTACACCCTTGAAGAGCATACTGATGGCTTGTATATGGTTGTGCGGTTCAAATCCTACGATTATATGAAGTCAGGCAAGCTTACCCCTGTTGTGCTTAAACAGCTTGACAACAAGCGTTACACCAAAGACGGCATTGCACGAAAGGACAATATCGACCTGCCCTTCAGAAATGATGAACGGGTTATAGGCAAGTGGAAGGCTGTTGATTTTATTCTTGCCAAAGAGGATTTTTCGCCCGTAGTCAGCAATAATAAGCAGCTTTATTTTAAAGAAGCTGAATTTTTTGAGGACGGTAGCTGTACCGTAAAATACAGCGACGAAATTATCAGCGGCAATGAGATGATTTGCTGGACTAAAGGCTATATGCTGAAAAAGTGGAACAGTACAGCCTGTGCATACGAAATCCACAATTCTGACGGCAGAGATTATCTGATTGTAGAATGGAAAAGCGGCGATTACCGCTGGGGCGGAATGGACACGGATTATTATGTTTTTCAAAAAGTGGATTGCCACTGACGATACCTCGTTGCTATGATTTATTTACCTTGTACAAGGGTATGTATTGCTTTTTAGGGGGGGATGTGGTATAATGAAGAAAATCGGACAGACCGACAAATAAGAATTTGGTGGTGAGGTGCTATGGAAAAAGATATATTGAATAAACTTAAAATGGACAGCAGAGATGAAGCCGTGAGTTTCTTGAAAAGCCTGTGGAATGAAGAGCCTCAACCTTGCCCGTTGTGCGATGGGAAATTAGACTTTCTCCATAAAAAAGCAAAGAGAAGCAATTGCGATTGGATTTGTACCGTTTGTGGTGAAAGATATGATACTATAAAAATATTAAATCAATTAAACGATAGATAAATTCCAATTTGGTCGAGCAGTCCAATATGTACCGCCGTATTCGGAGAAATCCGAGTACGGCTTTTCTTATTCCTTGTTGTCGGTTTCATTCAGATGATTGACTGATTTATAAGAGAGTAAAAAAGTACCGCTATGCTGCGATTAAACAGCATAGCGGTGGTGCTATTTTTTAACTGTATTTTATGAGCTCCTGCGTGTTCACGGCTGTTTTCTCCTGAAATTTTCCACCGCAAACTTAAACCCACGGATAAGAAATTCCGTTGCCGCCTTGCCGACTTTTGAGTTGGGACTCATAATGTCAAAGCCGTGGTAGCATCCTTTGAAAAGCTTGAAGGAAACCTTTACTCCGTTTGCTTTGAGACGGTCTACAAATTCAATCGTTTCGTCACGGAATGGCTCAATTCCGCCCACATAAGTAAGCGTCGGCGGCAGGTCTGTATAATCTTTAGCACGAGCAGGTGCGGCATATTCGGGGACGTTGTCGCTTCCGTAAAGCTCGCCAAGATAAAGCTGCCAACTCAACAGATTGGATTTGCTGTTCCAAACGGGAGCGTCGTTATCCTGCGACGACTCGGTAATCATTCTGTCGTCAATCATAGGGTAGAGGGGCATCTGAAATGCGATTGAAACCTCGCCCTTGTCACGGGCATAAAGGCTCAACGCAGCAGCAAGTCCTCCCCCTGCACTGTCACCGCCAACGAAAAGCTGGTCGGAGCGTATGCCGTATTTCTCACAGTTGTCACGCATCCAGAGCAGAGCGGCGTAGCAGTCTTCAAGTGCCGCAGGGTAGGGTGCGTCAACGGATTTTCTGTAATCGGGAGCAATTACCGTGCAGTCAGCGGCAGTGATGAAATTCTCAATAAAGCGGATATCTTGCTCGGGCAGACCAAGTGCATAGCCTCCGCCGTGCATCCACAAAAGTCCCACGCAGGACGCAGGTTTGTTTTTCGGAGTGTAAACACAAAGGCGGAGCTTTGTCCCGTCGGGACGGTCAATGTAAATCTGTTCGGAATTTATCTTGAAGGAAAAGCTTCTGCCCTCGCTGAAAAAGCGGTGCATCTTGTTTGCACCCACAAGCTGTTTTTCGGTAAACGTCGGCATAACTCTGCGGATAACCGTACCTGTCAGACGAAGCTCGGGACGGATTTGCTCTTTGGTAATTTTCATCTGCTCACGACCTTTCTTTGATTTAATTATACCGCTGATTTTGCGGGTGTCAAGTTACATTTTCTGCTCCTTTAAGACGTGAGTGTTTACAAATCATCTCCCCTGACATAAGCCCCATAAAACTCATCCACATCAGAAAAGCGATTGACAGCTATTCCTGCTTTCTTATATAATCTTTCGTAGTCTGCTAAAAATCCATCAAAAATCCTGACATTGTATTCAGGACAATCAGGGTTATAAGCTTCCATAATATCGTAATCGCCGATGTTCACATCAGATACAATACTTCTTATCATACATATCGGCAGAATCATTACAAACTTTAACGGACAGAATTATTCTGCAACAGCACTGACAAACACATACCCCTTATCAGTATTACGCAAGGTAAACACCAAGGTTTTCTCAAGATAGAGACAGCAGGTGCCCCTGTACTTTTCTACTGTTACATAAACGTAATCGCCGTCAAGTCTTGTTTCGGTGAAAAGATATTTTTCGGGTGGTGATATTCCCATAGCTTCACTATAATATTTTCCTGTTTCGCTGTTGTAGTAGCGGCTTTCCTCAGATGGCTGTATTTCCGTACCAAAACGTGCAAGAGAAGCTTCTCTGAGAATTTTTGGGGTAAGTCCTTCGTTGACATCTATCGTGCTGTCAAAATTTCTCCAATGCTCATCGCTGTAGAGAAGATAGAACAGCATTGTTTCGTCGGGAATATCCTCGGTTGTTTCAAACTCGTCGGCAACAGAAGCATACTTCAGATAATCATACACCGCATATTCGGGACTGTTATTGCGTGAAAGTACGTTTTTATGGTGCATATAATCATCATAATCCGCAAGCTTGACAATTCTTGTTGCACCGCTTTCAAACGGCTCGCCGATTACAAGTGCAAGGCGGTTATGTCCGTTTTTGAACGGCGCAGGATTAAGGCTGTTCACCTCAAATTCAAGGCGATAGATTGCCTGATGATTTGCTTTTGAATACTCCTCAACCAAAGTAATATCAACGTCTGAAATTACGCTGACATTTTTGAAAATTTCCCAGCTTGACGGCGGGTCAGCGTAATGTTTTTCGCCGTTTACGGTGTAGTATGCTTCGTTGCTCACAAGTGCGTCCATAAGGCTCATACTTCTGTCATTGTTGTCAAGCTGATTTGCAAAGGTCTGCGCAATATAATCGACAGCACCGCCTCGGGTTATTTCAATTGCCGAAAGGTACGCTTCACGCTCCTTGTCGGTGAGAAGGTAATATTCGTTAACATCTCCCATTTTGAAATGCAGGACGTTTGTATTGCTTGCGAGCTCGAAGAAATAATACTCACCATCGCAGTAAAAGGCTGTTGTAATGGGGCTGTACATTGCGGATACAGCCTCGGTGCTTTTTGCAAAGCGCAGAGCCTTCTGAATGTTGGCGAAAATCCGCGTTACATCATAATAGCTGCCGTCAACAAGAGGATAATAAATTTTTTTCTTATTCTGAAATTCAGTTGTGTGAACAGAATCCCCCTGCTTAGCTGTGGCAAATGTAAGCTGGTCAAGCACACGCTCAGTTGTCAGCTCAACAATGCTCACAACCATTGTGCTTCCGTCATAAGCATAGGGGTAACGGCGGATAATTTCAACACCGTTTGGTTTTACATAGCTGTCGTAGAAATATTGTCCGCCCGTTGCGTCGGTGAAATTCTCGCTCGCCTGAATAGTTTCGGTGTAGCTGCCGTCCTCGTATCTGAATTTCACGGGATAAAGCTCCTCGTCGCCGTCTGCCATATAGGCGGAAACAGTGTAGAATCCGTCATCATTTTTCTGTCGGAAGAATACGAGTCCGGGGTGCGTGCCTGTATTATCAGTGTTGTGGATAAACATATCGTCCATCAGTTCAGGTCTGAATGAAAATACAGCGTGATTTTCAAAGGGACACCAGGAAACAAAGCTTTCGTATTTCATAAGACGCAACGCAAAGCGTCCCGTTATCTCATCGGGATTGTCAGACTCAAGCTCCTCAACACGGACAAGCTGGAGATTATATGGCTCGTTATAGCCCTGTATACGATAAGTCCACACAATATCGTCTGTATGCCGTGCACGATAGCTGTAATCTGTATTGCCTGTAAAAAGCACATATTCTGTCGGTACGAAAATATCACCATCAAGCTCATATTTAATTCTGGCATTGCAGATAACCTGTGTACTTGACGGACCATATTTTTCGTCACGGATTGTTATAGAACGATTACCGTACAGCACTCCGTTTTCAACGGTGTACATTGTTCCGCCGCCGAAATTGACTGTACCGTCCTCGTTCATTTCAGCGTTATTTTCAAGCTGATATGAGGAGATAAAATCGTGTTCCTTGCCATTGTAGGAAACAGTAAATTTACTGCTGCTGATTTGCATTACCTCAAAGCTTTTCACAAGCTTGTCCTCGGCGGCAGTGTCAATTTTGATTTCGTCAAGGGTTGCACCGTCAATTATAATAATGCTGTTATCAAGTATCAGTGTTCCCGAATAATATTTTTCGAGTGCTGTATCATTTATACCATCACCATTGAAGTCATAAAAATAGAACTCAGTGCGAAATGGGTCAATTCCTCCGAAATCGGTGTCAAAGTCTTTTTCTTTGTCACCCTTGCGGACTGTAAAGGTTCTCCAATCTTGGTCATTAAAATGAAAACTCAAATCCGTTTTACCGTCTGTGTTTCGTATTTCATAGCCCTCATCTGTCAGAAACATTACCATATTTCCCATTCTTTGATTAAAGCTGTCAATGGTGTCATAAAAGCTTTGATAATTACTTTTATATTGCACCTGCATTGTGTATTCGCCCACAGTAAACAAGCCCTTTTTCAGCTCGTATGTAACCGTCACATCAAGACTTGTTTCCTGCTGATAATCAAAATACAATGCAAGCTCAATATCACGATTTTCCTTGTCAAAGTCAGCTTCAATAATTGCATCGGACTGGTTTTCCACAGGCTCATTGGGAATAAGTCTGTATTTTGTCAGCCCCTTGATGTCAAAGGTTGCGTGTGCATCACCGAGGGTGTATTCCTCGCTGTCAAAATCAAGTATGAAGTGATAGTAGTTAGATGGAGTTGTATCGCCAAAATAATTGTCAAGGGTAAGATTTATAGTCGCTGTTTCGCCGTTGCTGCCATTGACAATCTGGCTGTACACCTGATTTTTACCTGAGGGAATATAATCCGAATGGGTAATTTCAGCGGAAAGGCTTTTGCCCGTGCCGAAAACTGCCGCTGAAATTATTATCAGCAGAACAAGTACAATTACCGTGCCTGTCCTAACCTTCTTCATACTCATTACAGCTTTTATTCTGCTTTTTATATCGCTTTCACCAAAGCCTGAAACAAACATAAGCATACGGCTTCTTTCCGCTGCACATTTCAGCAGGCTTTCTGCATAAGCTTTTTTGTTGTCCGTGCCGATTGTTTCCACAACCGTTTCGTCACAGTAACGTTCCGTGTCCTTGAGGAAAAGTACACGGCTTACCCATACGAAAGGGTTGTACCAGTTAACAGCACATATAAGAAGCGTAAGCACATTCCACAGCGGGTCACGATGTCGGATATGTGTTGTTTCGTGAAGAAGAATGTGTTGCAGAGATACTTCATCTGTAAAATCCGTGCTGTGGGGAAGCAGAATTTTCGGGCGGATTATTCCGAATACAGCAGGTGTGCCGATATTGCCCTTACGCAAATCGGAGTTGCCTTGCAATAAGCTGCTTTGTACCTTTTCAAACCGTGAAAATCTTACTGCACAGAATATGTAAGCGATTGTGATTGCCGAGCATAGAATTGCTGTTACGGAAATGTACACCGTTTTCAGCACAGCTTCTGCGTCGGGCAGCGGTTTTTCCTGCACCGTTTCGACAGGGGGTGGTGATATTGTTTCGCTTGTGGGAGGAGTAACATCTACCTGTGGTCTTTCCACGTTAATGTGGTATGTAACGTCAGGCTGAGCTACAGGAGCAGTGACAATCGGCTCGCTGTAATCTTCGCTTGGCAGGTCGGTTACAGTCTGAGTCTGCGTGAAAAAATTCATCACGGAAACTGCCGACGGAATATTTATCGGCAGGGCAAATTTCAGGAACACCACTGCCCACATAAGCATTAAAATTCTGCCGTTCATTTTCTTTCCCAGCACCGCACGGAGAATTATTGCCGCAAGGGCAAGCAGTGCCGAGGTTATAACTGTTGCAAGCATAAAATCACCGCCTTAATTGTCGCTCATCTTATCTATAAGCTCACGAAGCTCCTTCAGCTCATCTTCGCTAAGACGCTTATCCTTGATAAAGCCCGAAACAAGAAGCTTTGCCGAGCCATTGTAAAGTCTCGAAAGCAGGCCCTCGGTTTCATCAGTGCGGACGTCCTCCTTTTTCACAAGAGCCGTGCAGATGTAGTCAGGGTCGGTGCGTTTGATTGCACCTTTCTTGATAAGACGGTCAAGAAGTGTGTAAACAGTAGGCTTTTTCCAGCCTTTTTCCTTGGCAAGCTGTTCTGCAATTTCTATTGCGGGGATTTCACCCGCTGCCCATATAAGGTTCATTACCGCAAAGTCGTTATCACTGAATTTCATAGTATTGCTCCATTCTACAGTTGTGTAATGTTTTCTTTATTATACAACTGTAGAATTAGGCTGTCAATAGGTATTTTTAAGATATTTTTGTTTGTTATTGGTTGTATTTATGAATATATGCAAAAATGCGAATAGTCATTTTAGAATGGTGAATGGTATTGTAATGACAAAATAAATATGATAAACTTGAAAATCTGAAAATCTTGACATTTTCCGCACTGTATGATATAATACATAACGCTGGTTCGGAGGGCAGAACATTCAACGGAAATGTAATGCTGGATAAGACCGCAGGCTGAGATGCCTGCTGTTTTATCCGGCTTTTTTTATGGAGGTATGAAAATGAAAAACAACAGCTTTACTGAAGGTGCGATACTGCCGAAGCTTCTGAAATTTATGCTGCCTGTATTGTTTGCTATGTTCTTGCAGGCGATGTACGGTGCGGTTGACCTTCTTGTGGTTGGACAATTCGGCACGGACGCTGACGTATCTGCCGTGTCAACAGGCTCGCAGATTGTGTTGACAATAACAAATCTTATCGTAAGCTTTGCGATGGGAATTACCGTTGCGGTTGCACAGCGTATCGGGCAGAAGCGTCCCGAAGAAGCCGCACAGACAATAGGCACGGGACTTATAATTTTTGCAATAACGGGAGCAGTTTTTACCGTTATAAGTGTTGTAGGTGCAAGTGGACTTGCGGCAATAATGCATGCGCCAGAAGAAGCCTTTGACCTTACTACAGACTACATAAGAATATGCGGCGGCGGATTTATTGCTATTACGGCATACAATCTGCTGGGAAGTATTTTCAGGGGGCTTGGCGACTCGAAGACTCCGCTGATTGCGGTTGGTATTGCCTGTGCGTTCAACATTATCGGTGACCTGCTCTTTGTTGCGGTGTTAAACCTCGGTGCGGCAGGTGCGGCGATAGCAACGGTTATGGCACAGCTTATCAGCGTTGTGATTTCATTTTTCATTATCAGAAAAAAAGAGCTTCCTTTTGACCTGAAAAAATCGCATCTGAAAATTGAGGGAGCGTATGCAAGGACAATCCTCCGCATCGGTACACCGATAGCCTTGCAGGATTTTCTTGTGGGAATATCCTTCCTTGTTATGCTTGCAATCGTGAACAGCCTCGGTGTAACGGCATCTGCGGGTGTTGGTGTAGCAGAAAAGGTTTGTGCGTTCATAATGCTTGTGCCTGCGGCTTTTATGCAGTCAATGTCAGCTTTTGTTGCACAGAATTACGGTGCAGGGCATACCGATCGTGCTGTAAAGGCGCTGAAAAGCGGGATTGCGGTATCAATGTGCTTCGGCGTTGTGATGTTCTGGGTAACATTCTTCCACGGCGACCTGCTGGCGGGAATATTCTCCAACAAGCCTGATACTGTAAGTGCCGCGTGGGATTACCTTAGAGCATACGCTATCGACTGCCTGCTGACCTGCTTCCTGTTCTGTTTCATAGGCTTCTACAACGGCCTGGAGAAAACGAAGTTTGTTATGGTGCAGGGTATAATTGGTGCGTTTCTTGTAAGAATACCTGTTGCATTTGTGATGCAGCATATCGGCAACGGTTCGCTGTTCCTTATCGGACTTGCGACACCTTGTTCCACGGTTCTGCAGATTATTATGTGCTTTGCGGCTTATGTTCATTTTAAGAAAAATATCCGCGGCAATCAGATGCCAACCGTTGATAAAAATTGATACCAAATCAGACAGCATACCGATAATAGAGTTGGTATGCTGTAAGTTGTATTATCGACATTTCGTTTCAGAAAAATTTTACAGCCGCATTCGGGAAAATCCGTCTGCGGCTGTTTTTCATACATTTATTCCTTGTAGTATTGTGCCTGTGCCGCAAACATTTCTGCATAAATGCCGCCGCTGAGTACAGCTAATTCATCGTGTGTGCCGTACTCTTTTATCCTGCCCTCCGAGAATACAGCTATCCTGTCGCAGAATTTGCAGCTTGAAAGCCTGTGGGAAATGTAAATTGCGGTTTTGCCGCCTACAAGCGTGTCGAACTGACGGTAAATATCATATTCCGCCACAGGGTCAAGTGCCGCCGTAGGCTCGTCCAGAATGACCACAGGAGCTTTCTTGTAAAGCGCTCGTGCAATGGCGATTTTCTGCTGTTCACCGCCCGAAGGCTCAATTCCGTTTTCGTCAAATGCCTTGAATAAATTTGTGGCAGTACCGTTTTCCAATGAGGCGATTTTTTCAGACAAACCGACCTGCTCAATAAGCTTATCAAGCTCCTCATCGGAGCAATCCTCATTCAGCGCAATGTTTTCCTTAATTGTAAAGCTGAACAGCTTGAAGTCCTGAAAAACAGGAGAGAACAACGACATATATTCTGCATAATCATATTCCTTTATGTTTACGCCGTCAAGCAGAATTTCACCCTCTGTGGGATCGTAAAGCCTGCACAGAAGCTTTATGAATGTGGTTTTGCCTGCACCGTTAAGTCCCACTACTGATAAATGCTCACCCTGTTTTATGGTGATGTTTACATTTTCAAGCACCTTGACATCGGTATTCGGATAGGTAAAGCCTACGTTCCTGAATTCAATAGTGTGAGGTGCGTTTTCTGTGTGGCGTTCACCCTTTTCAATAGCAGACGGATAGTCCATAAACTTAACGTATTCATAAGCATAGCTTGTACGCTTGATTATTTCCTGCACAGCGTAAATCAAGTCGTTCATACTGCTGTTGAAGCTTGCACTTGCCGCTAAAAGCTGCGTAAAAGCACCTATTGTGATTTTGCCGAGAATAGCTAAAATGCCAAGATAGAAATACGAACCGAAATCACGTGCCGCACCTGCTGCAACCGACAGCATATTAAGAGGAAGATGCTTGTCAGCTTGCCATTTCCATTCCTTTATCTGATCGTCGTTGTAAGCGTCCCACTTATTCGCCATCATATCAGCCGCACCGTAAAGACGAATGTCCTTGCCGTATCTGAAATCCGTCAGCGACCAGCCGAGATAACCGAAAATACGATTGGACTTGGCAAGCCTGCTGTAAAACTCAATATCTATCTTGTTTCCCTTGCTTCGTATCAAAGCATTGACTACAAGAAGTATTGCCGTAATCAGGAACAGCAGAGGTGCTTTTGTCAGAATAATTACCATAACACCGATAATTATGGACAGGTGTACTGCAATGTTAAAAACCTGCTGAAAAATTCCCACTACGCCGCCCGAGTACCAGCTCATACCCTCACGGGCAAGATTTATCTGGTCAAGAGCCTTTTTGTCCTCCGTGTGCTGAAAGTCAAGCTCCATAACACGCTTGCTCATAAGCTCGCTGAAAAGGTTCTGATATTTTTCGTCGTATTTTTCAATTACGATACCTATAAGCGATGCGGCAAGCATACCGAAAGCTTCCGCCAGAACAACAGCCGCCGCATATAAAGCAAGCTTTTTTATATTACGCTCACCCATAAGCTCATCAATTATCATGGGCGAAACTATAATGCCCACAAATGGAGTAAGGGCAGTCACGATCACGCCCAAAGCACCGAAGAAGAAAAATCCCTTGTGTGCTTTCCAGGTGATGGGAAAGAAATATTTTATGGTTTTTATTGCAATGTCAAATGTGCTTTTCTTTTCAGCAGATTTCTTCATGTTCCTTTTCCCCCTCCTTGTAGTATTGTGCCTGAATGTTGAACATTTCCGAGTAAGCTCCGCCCTTTGCAAGCAGTTCTTCGTGTGTTCCGTATTCCACCATTTCGCCTGCCTTGAACATTGCTATGCTGTCGCAGAAGCGTGTGGAGGAAA
>CALATN010000047.1 GCA_937891895.1 uncultured Clostridia bacterium | reverse complement strand
CCTGTACAGGAAGCTGTATCGGCGGTCCTGTTATGGAAAAATACCACCGTTCACCTATCAGGGATTATGTTGCCGTTGCAAATTATGCAGGCAGTGAAGATTTTGACGTAATTCAGCCTGACGCTGACGAGATGCACAAGAGTTTCACCTTTATTGAACACAGACTCCAGCAGCCGTCAGAAATTGAAATCGGAAATGTCCTTCGTCAGATGGGCAAGGTAAGAGAGTCCGATATGCTCAACTGCGGCTCCTGCGGTTACAATACCTGCCGTGAAAAGGCGATTGCAATCTGTCAGGGCAAGGCGGAATATTCTATGTGTCTGCCGTTCCTTAAAGATAAAGCTGAAAGCTTCTCGGATACAATCGTTAAGAACACACCTAATGGACTTATCGTTCTAAATGAAGATCTTGAAGTTCAGCAGATAAATGATTCAGCAAGAGCAATTATGAACATCCGCAACGCTTCGGATATTCTCGGCGACCAGGTTATCCGTATTCTTGACCCGACAGCGTTTATGAATGTTCTTCATAAGGGTGAGGAAATCCGTAACCAGCGTGCTTACCTTGCTGAATATAACCGATATGTTGAGCAGACTATTGTTCACGATAAGGACTCCCGTCTGCTTATCGGAATTATGCGTGATGTAACAGATGAACAAAAGGCAAAGGAACGAAAGGAAAGTCTTGACCGTCAGACTGTTGAGGTTGCAGATAAGGTAGTTGAAAAACAGATGAGAATTGTTCAGGAAATTGCTTCACTGCTTGGTGAAACTGCTGCTGAAACAAAAATTGCTCTTTCAAAATTAAAGGAGTCGATTTCCGATGAATAATCTTTGTGCAGACATTGGCTATAAAAGCATTTACCATTACGGAGAGGAGCTTTGCGGCGACCACGTTGATATAGTGGAGCAAAATGAGGATTCAACGGTTATTGTCCTTGCCGACGGTCTTGGCAGCGGCGTAAAGGCAAGCATACTTTCCACTCTTACATCAAAAATCATCTCTACAATGATGGCGGCAGGACTTCCTCTTGAAGAATGTGTAAGTACCATTGCCGCTACCCTTCCAGTATGTTCGGTAAGAGGCGTTGCATATTCAACCTTTACGATTATGCACATAAAGGATAACGAAACCGCTGAAATAATCCAGTATGACAATCCCCATGTTATTCTTATCCGTGACAACGTAAGCTGTGACTACCCGAAAACAGAAATGAACATTGACGGAAAGCGGATTTACAAATCAACCGTCAAGCTTTGTGAAAATGATATTTTTATTGCAATGAGTGACGGTTGTCCTCATGCGGGAATAGGCACCGCCTTTAACTTCGGCTGGAAGCGGGAAGATATCGCCGCATTTATGGAAACAATATCCCATTGCGGTTATACAGCGAAAACCCTTTCCACTATTCTTGTTGATGAATGCAACAAACTTTACGGCAACCGACCCGGCGATGACGCCACCGCTTGCATTGTTAAAATCCGAAAGAGAGAGCCGATGAATATGCTTTTCGGTCCGCCGTCCAACAGAAGCGACTGCGACAGAATGATGTCCCTTTTCTTTTCCAAGGAGGGCAAGCATATTATCTGCGGCGGAACTACCTCCTCAATTGCCGCAAAATATCTTGGCAAAACGCTTAAACCGTCATTGAACTTTGAGCGTTCGGATATTCCGCCTATTGCGGAAATTGACGGAGTTGACCTTGTAACAGAGGGTGTTATTACTGTAAACAGAGTCCTTGAATACGCAAAGGATTACCTTGACAAGAACGAGAGCTATGAGCAATGGAGCTTCAAGCGTGACGGTGCTTCACTTATCAGCCGATTGCTTTTTGAAGAAGCTACCGATATAAATTTCTATGTGGGCAGAGCGATAAACCCTGCACATCAGAACCCTGACCTGCCTATCAATTTCAGTATCAAGATGAATTTGGTTGAAGAGCTTTCAGCTTGTCTGAGGCAGATGGGCAAGCGTATCAAGGTCAGCTATTTTTGATAAGGAGAGTTTCAATGAGAAAATTCGATACCAAAGTACAGCACCTTAAATACAAGGTTCTGCGTGAGGTTGCACGTCAGGCGTGGAATGATACTTTGCTTG
>CALATN010000046.1 GCA_937891895.1 uncultured Clostridia bacterium | reverse complement strand
TCTTCCTTCATCTGCTCAAGCATATCCGCCATCATAGACTTTCCGTTCACACAGTCCGGTGACATCAGTCCTTCTCCGCGATACTCTGTTTTTTCAATTCTTGTCACAGTTCCTCTTTCACAAGAAATGCTCCGGTCTGTTCCCTTAAATTCAAATGGATTTCCCACATTGTCAAGGATTACAGTTTGAAGCCCGTCTGACCAATGATACGGCTCCATCACTGTATTCCAGCCCTTCGGGAAAAAGCGTGAGAAATGAAGTGACATATAATATCCGCTTTCCAGTGTATAATATCCGCTCCACGGCTCTGCGGCATTGATAAGTGCCTTGTGACAGAAGGTTACACCATCATAATATGCGGAAACAACAGGCTGATACTCGTACAAAGTCATTCTTCCGCAAGGATACATTGCAATAATTCTGTTTGCAATATCAAGTGTACCGTTTATACCTGAAAGACCTGTTCCGTCAAAACGATGTGTGCCCTTCGGGTAATTCATCGGGGGACTTCCTTCGCTGAACCATATTTCCTTTCCGTACTCATCAGCCATAAGCTTTGCCTTATCAGTAGCGTGACTTGTATAGTGACTTCCGACAACATCAACCGCATTTCTCACTTCCTCGTCGTCAGCCATTATTGCGGCAATCCACCAGGCATTTTCCTCATCAGCGGCAACGATTTTTATTGCAGAAAAATCGTATGGGCAATCTGTTTCGCTTTTAAGGCGACGTGCGGCATACTTAATCCATTCAGGCTCTATATCACGTTCGTTTCTTGACAGGCTTACATAGTCAAACTTCAAGCCGTATTTCTTATAGGCGGCAACAAGAGTTTCTTTATACCACTTGTATCTTGCTGCATAAACATCCTCTGAAGCAGTTACCCAGGCAGGCTCACTCCAGTAAAGCATATCAAGCGTTACATCAGGGTAACGTCCCTTCACATCAGCGGCAAGCTGATAGCCTGCACCTCTTGTTATGTCGGGAATTTCATCCTCGTAACGCATAATGCAAGGCTCTGTACCTGAAGTTGAATTTATATCCGAACCCATTTCAAGCTTCAAGTGGTTTACACCAATTCCATCCCTGCCGAAAATATGGTCGAGTATTTCGTAATAACGGTCAGGATGGTCTGCCTTATAGTCAATAAGCAGACGGGAAGAATTGTTTCCGCTTACCATACCTGCCCCGCGCCACAGCTTATTCAGTGAAAGGTTTGCTTTTTTTGTATCAATTACTATTTTCAATTATTACCCTCCTTACAGAAAAATTGTTTATTTAATTATCCTACTTACAGTGGCAATTGTCAACTATCATACTTAAAATTTTTACAGTATTTTTCAGCATCTAAACCGTACTTCAGGGATTGACTTTGCATAAAAAGTATTATAACATTGATTTATAAGCTCGGTAAATCACCGTAAAAAGAAAGGACGGATTTTTATGTTTATTGCTGATGAAAAAAGATATGATAAGATGGTATACAACCGCTGTGGAAAAAGCGGCTTGAAGCTGTCTGCTGTTTCACTTGGTTTCTGGAAAAATTTCGGTCACGAAAACAGCTTTGCAAATATTGAAAAAATGGTGCACACTGCTTTCAATCTTGGTATTACTCATTTTGACCTTGCAAACAACTATGGTAATCCTTACAACGGAAGTGCTGAAGAAAACTTTGGCAAGGTACTTGAAGGAATGAAGCATTATCGTGATGAGATGTGCATTTCCACAAAGGCGGGTTATGATATGTGGCCGGGGCCTTATGGTGACAAGAATGGCTCAAGAAAGTATCTGACAGCTTCTCTTGACCAGAGTCTGAAGCGTATGGGACTTGAATATGTGGATATTTTCTATCACCACGTTTTTGACCCGAATACTCCGATTGAGGAAACTGCGCTTGCTCTTGACAATGCTGTAAGACAGGGCAAGGCACTTTATGTTGGTATTTCCAACTACAACAGCCAGCAGACTGCTGACATTATGAAGATATTCAAGGAGCTTCACACTCCGTTTGTTGTAAATCAGCCATCCTATGCAATGCTTAACCGTTGGGTTGAGGATGACAAGCTTGACAAATTCTGCATCGAAAACGGTATAGGACTTGCAGTATTTTCCCCGCTTTATCAGGGCTTCCTTACAGACAGATATCTCAAGGGTATTCCTGCTGATTCAAGAGTTGGCAAGGGTGACACATGGATTGGCAATCAGCTTGATGAGAAAATGGTTGCAAAGCTTAACAAGCTTAATGATATTGCCGCAAAGCGTGGTCAGAAGCTTTCTCAGATGGCACTTTCCTGGGTACTTCACAACGAGGCCGTTGCAACTGTACTTATAGGTGCAAGCCGTCCTGAGCAGATTATTGAAAATGCGGCTTGTATTGAAAAGCTTGATTTCACGGCTGAGGAAATTGCTGAAATTGAAGCTGTTCTTGCTGAATAACGCGGCTGAGCAATGGGCATTTTCAACATTTATGCGATATAAAGTGCACTTGACATTGTTAATGGTGCACAGATAAATTGCAGAAAATTCGCCCATATTTCCGTATTGCTTAACACTTTTATTTATGTTATACTGTTAGCAAATTCAAGGAGAAGGTGGTTCTTTACTATGGGTAATTACAGAAACTTTGAGCTGGTTGTTTACTTTGTTGCACACGGTGTCAAGAGTGTTGATGAGGCAAAGCTCAACAAGCAGATTGAATTCTTTGAAAAGTATATGCGAATTGACAAGGTTTATCTTGAGCCTTTCCGTGACGGCTGTTTTGCAAGTGAGGAACAGCTTCGTCTTTGCAAGGACATTTTTGCCAAGCACGGCATAAAATCACAGGGTGGTATTACCACAAGTATGCCTGACCCTGAAGGTGCACATCCGAAGCAAAGATTGTTCAACGTTATGTGCTACAATGACGAGGTTATGATGGACACGCTTCAGCAGGTCTGCGAAATGAATGCGCGCGTTTTTGACGGCTTTATCATTGATGATTTCTTCTTTACGAACTGTACCTGTGAAAAGTGCAGAAGCGGCAGGGATGAGTACAACGCTGAGCACGGAATTACTGACGGAAGCTGGCAGGCTTACCGCACTCATCTTATGTATGAAGCTTCCAAGAAATATGTTATTGGTCCTGCAAAGGCTGTTAATCCCGACTGCAAGATTACTATAAAGTATCCGAACTGGATGGAATCATATCAGGAAACAGGATATGACCCTGCTTCCCAGAAGGAAATTTTCGATTACATTTACACAGGCACGGAGACCCGTGACCCGATGAACACTGACCAGCATTTACCGAGATATCTTTCCTATTCCCTTATGAAGTATATGGATAAGATGGCGCCAGACAGAAATGGCGGCGGATGGTTTGACCCGTTTGACTGCAGGATGCTGGACTATTATCTTGAACAAGCTTACCTGACTGCATTTGCAAAGCCTAAGGAAGTAATGATGTTCTGTTTTCAGGCGCTTGCTGACTCGGTGAATGTACCCGCTCTCGGCTTTATGCTGGACAAGCTTGATGCACTTCTTGACGGACTTGGTGAACCTATTGGTGTACCTTGCTATATTCCGAACGCTTCACAGGGCGAGGATAATGTTCAGGACTTCCTTGGTATGAACGGCTTCCCTGTTCTTCCTACCCCGAACTTTGAAGCTGATGCATCTGCAATGCTTCTGACGGCTTCTTCCGCTTATGACAAGGATATTGTTGACAAGCTTGAAAAGTATGTTGCAAATGGCGGAAAGGCTATTGTTACAAGCGGATTTATCAAGGAAACACTCGGTAAGGGTATTGAACGTCTGACTTCAATCCGTGACAGAAACAGAAAGATGACTGTCAAGGATTACGCGGCTGAAATGTCCTTCCATTTCAACAGGTGGGAAAGAGAAAGTTCGGCTAAACCTGTTACTGTTCCTGTAATGGAATTCAGAAACAATGCAACCTGGGGGGCAATCTGCAAGGGAATTTCCGAGGAAGAAGCCTGCACGCTATTTGCGATTGACACATATGGCGATGGTCAGATGTACACTCTCGTTGTACCTGAAACATTTGCTGATATCAAGTATTACCCTGAAGCTGTACTGAACAGAATGAGAAAGGAATTTGCCGTAAACGGTATCCGTATGGAAGGCAAGGGGCAGATAAGCATTTTTGCTTATGACAATGACACTTTCGTTGTTTATCCTTACGTTGACAACAATACATATGACAGCGATATTACTGTTTGCATAAAGGACGCAAAGGCTATTGCAAGGCTTTCCGACGGAAAGGAAATTGCTCCGCTTTACACGGAAAATGGCGAAGCAATTTTCAGACTTCGTGCTGAAGTCGGCAGATTTGCAGGCTACAGAATTATCAGATAAGAGGTTTTTTTATGGATTTTATCAAGGGAATTACCTTTGCCGCCTTTGCACGCAAAGGTGCGCTTTCAACTGCCGAAGCACGAAAAAGTCTTGACAATCTTGTTGAACGTACAAATGCTGACTTCATTATACTTGTTCCGAACGGCTTACAGGAACACCCTCAGGCTGAAGTTGTAGACTACAAGTCAGAGGCAACTATGGGTGATGAGGAGCTGATTGAATTTATCAATTACGCACATTCAAAGGGATTGCGAGTTGCACTGAAACCGACGGTAAACTGCAAAAACGGAACGTGGCGTGCGCATATCAACTTCTTTGACGAGGACGTACCCTGCGAGCCTAAGTGGTGCAACTGGTTTGCGAGCTATACGGAATTTCAGGTGCATTTTGCAAAAATTGCTGAGAAATGCGGCTGTGAAATATTCATTGCAGGGTGCGAAATGGTGCAGGCACAACGCCGTGAGGCTGAATGCAGAAAGATGATTGCTGATATCCGTAAGCATTACAGCGGACTTATTTCCTACAACACTGACAAGTATCAGGAACACAACGTAAAATGGTGGGATGCTGTTGATGTGATTTCATCAAGCGGCTACTACCCCATCAATGACTGGGAAAATCAGCTTGACCGCATTGAAAAGGTTGTGAAGCAGTTTGACAAACCGTTTTTCTTTGCAGAGTGCGGCTGTATGTCGGTCAAAGGCTCAAATCTTGTGCCGAATGACTGGTCTGTACGTGGCGATATTGATTTTCAGGGACAGGCCGACTGGTACAAGGCTATGTTTGAGGCTTGTACAAAGCGTGACTGGGTAGGCGGCTTTGCTGTATGGGACTGGCGCTGGAAGCAGTATGAAAATGCTGAAAATGACGGAGGCTATGACATTTATCTAAAGCCCGCCGAAAAGGTTGTAAAGGATTTTTACGGAAAGATTTAATAGCAAAAGCCGTTTCTGATTCAATTCAGAAACGGCTTGTTTTTATACTCTTACAGCTATTTTTTCTACATCAAGACCTGACTTGTACTTTTCTATGTATGCCGCAAAGCCTGCCATATCATTTTCGTCGGGAGCCATACAACTGCCTGTCTTTCCATCAAACACACGATTTTCGAGGTACGCTTCAAGTGTTTCTCCGCTTTCCCTTCTTGCAAGATAAGAAGCAAGAAGCGCAATACCCCATGCGCCACCCTCACCTGCTGACTCCATAAGTGCTACAGGTACACCAAGTGCGGAAGCGAGGAAACGCTGACCTGTTACGGGAGATTTGAATAAACCGCCGTGGGCATATATTTTATCAAGGGCAATTTTTTCCTGCCCGATAAGGATATCCATACCGATTTTAAGAGTTGACATACAGGAATAAATGAGGCTTCTCATAAGGTTTGCAACGCTGAGCTTTGAAGTCGGAGAACGCATAACCAGCGGCTTACCCTCGATAAAGCCTGTAACGTGCTCACCAGAATGATAGTTATAGCTTATGATGCCGTCACAATCAGGCTCACCCGAAAGTGCTGCTGCATAAAGCTTATCGTAAAGCTCGGATTTTGTTACTTCAACTCCGAAGATTTTAAGCGTATCAGCGAAAAGTCTTACCCAGCAGTCAAGGTCTGTTGTACAGTTATTGCAGTGAACCATTGCAACAGGACTGCCGCAAGGTGTTGTAACAATGTCTATCTGTCTGTAAACAGCAGAAAGCTCCTTTTCAAGTACAGCCATTGCGAAAATTGATGTACCTGCGGAAACGTTTCCTGTTCGAGGAGCAATGCTGTTTGTTGCAACCATACCTGTCTGAGCATCACCCTCAGGCGGACAGAATGGTACTCCTGCTTTGAGTGTGCCTGTCGGGTCAAGTATAAGTGCGCCATGCTCTGTAAGTGTTCCTGCACATTCACCTACCGAAACAATTTTAGGAAGAACGTCAGCAAGCTTCTGTGTAAAGCTTGTACCTGATGTAAGCTTATCAAACTTGCTTATCATATCATCATTGTAACCGCCGTTCTTAATCGGGAACATACCTGAACCATCGCCGATACCGATCACCTTTTCACCTGTGAGAAGCCAATGCACATATCCTGCAAGAGTTGTTACAAATCGGATTTTTGCAACGTGCTCCTCTCCGTTGAGGATAGCCTGATAAAGGTGTGCAATGCTCCAGCGCTGAGGTATGTTGAAATTGATTGCTTCCGTTAAAGCATCAGCCGCCTGCTCGGTCATCGTGTTTCTCCATGTACGGAATGGTACAAGAAGATTATCTGCTTCATCAAATGCAAGATAACCATGCATCATTGCTGAAATACCAATTGATGCAACATTTTCAAGTGTTGCTCCGTACTTGTTCTTCACGTCCTCTGCAAGTGCAGAAAAAGCACCCTGCAAACCTGTTTTTACTTCCTCAAGAGAATATGTCCATACTCCGTCAATAAAGCTGTTTTCCCAGTCATATGCACCCGAAGCGGCAACTGAAAAATCCGCACCGATAAGTACCGCTTTTATACGTGTTGACCCAAACTCAATTCCTATTGATGTTTTTCCGTCTTTAATCTGATTTATCATTTCAAACACTCCTTTTCCGGATATTTTACAAACAAGGCACGTCCTGAATATCAGAACGTGCCTTGAAATTATTCGCTGCGAACTTCTTTTCCGTTGACAGTAAATATTGCTCTGCCGCCGCTGATTTCAATTTTGTCTGTGTCAATACAATTTACGTTTTCTGATTTTGTAATTATTTCTATTGATGTATCAGAATTTGTATGTACCGATTTCAAAGCTCCACTGTATCCGCCAAGTGCAAGCGCATGGTCGCCTTTTGCAACGATATGCATACCCGCTCTTATTACTTCAATTTGAGTTTTACCGTTCAACGCAGCTATCGCTGAACAATTATCTGAACTCATATTGAAGGTTGCACTTGCTTCACTGATTGAAACCTTACAGCTTTCACCTCTCAATGTTCCGATACCAACATTCTCCGCACCTGAGGCATAAACCTTTACTGCGGAATGAATTACGTTTACATAGCATGATTTTTCAAATGAACCGATTGCGACACTGTTTTCCGTTGACATATTTACAGTAATATCCCCTGCAAATATTTCAATATCGGTTTCTGTGTCAAAGGCACCTATTCCGACACCCATATAACCTGTCATTTTAACTGTAAACTGTCCTTTAAGTATACGGATTTTGCCGCCCAGACCTGAGCCTATGCAGACACCTGCCGCCGCATGACTTTCAATTGAAATGCCTTGCTCAAGCACAAGCTCACCATGTCTTAAGTCGCCATCATTTCCGATTGCATAATAACCTGCACCGTCAATGAATATTGAAAGTCCGCCTTCTCCGCAGATATGAAGCCTTGAGCTTTCTGGAACTTTTATTCCGCCGTTATTGAGATAATTTGAACCACTCAGCACCAGCTCAACATCACAGTTTTCACCTATACTGATACAGGGACGATTTTTCACATTTGAAAGCATTGCATCAGAAAGAA
>CALATN010000045.1 GCA_937891895.1 uncultured Clostridia bacterium | reverse complement strand
AAATCGGATGAACTACATCACGGTAAATCCCGTTTTCGTCCTTGCGGCTCGGCATAGCGATGAACAATCTTTCACTGCCCTGAACGACCTTGATGTCATGGATTGCAAGGCAATCATCGATTGTGACGGACACAATACCTCTGAGTGCACCGTCTGTAAAAGTTTTACGAATCTTAATTTCTGTAATTAACATAAGTAATTACCTCCTATGAATTATTTTTTCAGACACACGAAAGCAGATTCATTTCTTTCGCATATCTTTAATAACAATCCGACGCATCACCAAGATGCGTCCAAATCGTAAGAACCTGATAATTATTATAGTATAGAACGTAAATCCTAACTTTGAATTACCAAAATCTTTAGAAGAAACTCGGCAGTGCACGGGCACTGCTTTTACACTAACAGTACATATGGTGATTACCGTTTCTGTTATTGACTTTTACGCTGATAATTTATATAATAAATTTAATAAAAGATGTTGTACTACAAAATTTAGTCATTAGGTTGCAAATATTGTCGTGTATGCTACGATAGGAAATTAGAGAGGTTGTAAATGGATAGAGCAGAACTCATAAAATGTTTGTCTGAAATTATAGGCTGTAAATTGGTAGGCTTTTCTCTTGCTTGCGAGATGATGATGTTTGATTTTGATAAATACGCTATACATTCACAGTGTTTAACGAGGGTTGTCAAGAATGGTAATATCCTTTTTACAACGCACGATTATCAAAGTTGGGATGGAAATATTGATACGAATAACGATCTTTGGTTTTTTAAGGACAAATACTGCAATGATATTATAGGAGGCAGTGTTTTAGCAGCAGAATTGCTAACGGTCAATGACTTGAAAATCGTTATGGACAATGGGATAACGATTGAACTTTTTATTTCCAACGGATATCATCATTATGATGATGAAAATGAACAGTGGCGATTGATTAAAAAGAACCCAGGATATATTTCATCACATAGTAGAAAAGGTTTTTCGCTATATCATATTGTTGTAAATAATAAGTCTATCGAAGTAACATAACAAATAAATTGTAAGCTACTAATTAAACAGTCATACTCTGTGAAGAGCAATCTCCGCAGGGTATTTTTTCTGTCCATCACTTCACCGTACTGTAAGGCAAAATCTTCTTCACAACCTTTCCCATCTCGCCGCCCGTAATCAGCACCGCCAAATTTCTCGGCATAGCAAGCACCGACTCGGGAAGTTTGCATTATGTGATTTATGAGCACGGACACAACGGACATGAAAACCGAAACGCAGTGCTTACAGCAATAAATATGTGCAGAAAAGTTCCGTATGAAATACAGATGAACAGGTATTGGCGCAGAGCAAGGTCAAATCATAAAATACAGATTATTGCAATAGTGCAGTCCTTTTCAAAGAAAGAATTTGACCCCAAGAACAAGGGTGACATTCTTAAAGCAAATCAAGTGGGACAGCAGCTTGTGAATGAACATTTCAAAGGCAGACAGGCGTTGGTCTGCAGTCGTAAGTTTGGGAATGAGCGAGGAAATGTTTGAAGATATTGATGATGTTGATGATACGGAAGAACAGGAGTGCGTACATATGGATATGGTAAAGAGAAAGAAAGTATTTGATAATTTTGATAACAATGTTGATGGATGGATTGAGGTTGCAAAACAGCAGATGTTGTTCTTTTCCGATATTCAGCAGCACATCATAAATCTTAAAATAGAAAAAGAAACGCTTGATAATGAAATCGAGTGTATTTTATCATTTATTGAAACGACAACCTATAATGTTGCACAGGGTTACAAGGTTTATAAGATATTAAGAGATAAGAGCTCCCATCGTAAGAAACTAAAGAAAGAAATTGACCAGCTTGAAGCACTGGTTGGGAATTTTGATTGCTCGGAAATGAGAAGACTTTATCAGAGTGCAGTTGGTAAAATGCAACACGCTTTAAGCACAGGAAAAACAGAGATGCTTTCAAGATCAATCAATACCAAGTCAGGCGGCGAAACACAGACTCCGTGCAGGCTATGTTCCGTGATGCGTCACATCAGAATGCGGATATGCTTGTAATTGAAGAAATGGACACAGGTGTGTTTACTGAGGGGTATCTGTGGGAGAAGACTCAGCGTGAAAAGCGGAATGAAAAATTGAGGAGTAAATATACGGCTGACCTGCAAAGTAAAAGCTTTGCAGGTTGTTTTATTATACGGATATTGGCAGGATGTCTGTAGCTTTGACTTAATATGCGGGTTAGCACGGGATAACTTGCATAATATATGGTATGAATTGCTACATTAACTGTTGAAAATATGTAATAATCGCCTAAAATGCAGTGAATGTTTCTCAAAACATTGACGAATACGATAAAAAAGTATATAATTTAAGTATAGCATTTGCAGGATTGTCGACAAAATCTTGCATTTTGGCAATATAAGCCAAAATTTTGTGCATATTATTACTTACCCGAAAAAACATTTTTCGGAGAAAGGAAATGTTATGAGAAATTTAAAAATGTCAAAGAAATTGTTGGTTGGATTTGGTTCAGTGCTTGTGCTGCTGATAGTGATTGTCTATTTTGCTGCAAGTGCGTTCAAGACAGTGGGAAATCTTCTGACCGAATTTTATGAAGAACCGTTTGCAGATGTTCAGATTGCTGACGAATTTATGCTTGACGTAAATCTTGCGGCTAAGAATATGCTGTTTGCTTCTTCTTCCACAGATGATGCTGAAACAGCTGAGCGTCTGAATATGGCGGAAGAAAATATTGCTGATATGGAAAATGCACTTGCTGATCTGAAAATGCATTACTCGGGTGATATGGCAGATGTTGAAACAATTGAAAAGAACATTGAGCCTATCAGAACAACTCTCCAGCACTTCAGGGCTGCTGCTGAAAAGCACGATGTAGAGGCTGCGTTCAAGGTTTACAAGAGCGAGATGCTTCCTGAACTTCAGGCAATTCAGGCTGCTGCACAAAATATATGTGAATATGAAAAAATCAAAGCTGAGGAAATGTACAAAGAAGCTGAAAATCGTGCAAGTATGACTGCTATTATCATTTCCGTGATTGGTCTTGCGGCACTTGTAATCGGCGTACTTATTGCGCTGATTATCACAAAGAGCATTGTATCCGCACTCAAGAACGTTGAAAATGCCGCTGACGAAATGGCAAGAGGCAACTTCGATGTGGATATTACATACTACTCAAAGGATGAGCTTGGTTCTCTTGCTGATTCTATGAGAACTATGGCTTCAAACACAAACAATGTTATCTGGGATATCAATAAGATGCTTGACAGCATTGCTGAGGGTGACCTTTGCACGGACACTGAAAATGAAGCTATGTATGTAGGCTCATTCACAGGAATACTTCAGCAGCTGCGTGCATTTACAAGTCACCTCAATGACACTGTTACACAGATCAATGTTGCTTCGGATCAGGTTTCCGTTGGCGCAGATCAGGTTTCAGAAGGTGCGCAGTCCCTTTCTCAGGGTGCAACGGAACAGGCTTCCTCTGTTCAGGAGCTTGCGGCTACATTTGAGGTTATTGCTAATCAGATCAAGGAAAATGCTGAGGACGCTGAGGAAGCAAACAACAAGACAAATCTTGCGGGTGCTGAAATGCAGGAAGCTACCGCAAAGATTTCCGAGCTTGTAGAAGCAATGAACGAAATCAGCACTTCCTCCGACGAAATTCAGAAGATTATCAAGACTATCGAGGATATTGCGTTCCAGACAAATATTCTTGCGCTTAATGCCGCTGTAGAAGCTGCAAGAGCGGGTGCGGCAGGTAAGGGCTTTGCGGTTGTTGCTGATGAGGTAAGAAACCTTGCGGGCAAGTCTGCAGAGGCTGTAAACAATACAACATCTCTTATCGAGGGTACGGTTGCGGCTATTGAAAGAGGAAACGCGCTTGTTGACGAGGTTGCTGAAAAGATGACAGGTGTTGCGAATGCGGCAGGTGCGGTTGCACTCATCAACAGCAAGATTTCGGCAGGTTCCAGAGAGTCGGCAGAATCCATTACACAGCTTACCGTCGGCGTAGAGCAGATTTCCGAAGTAGTCCAGACAAACTCTGCAACAGCGGAAGAATCTGCGGCGGCATCCGAAGAGCTTTCGGGACAGGCACAGATGCTCAAGGACCTTATCGGTTACTTCAGAGTTCAGTAAGAATACTATATATAATCGGCATCGTTTCAAGCGATGCCGATTTTTGTCGGTGACGCAACATTGACTTCGAGCCCTGAGCGAGTGATAAATTATAATTTAGCGGGGATTGTGGGAACCCACTGGGGAAAACCTTTCTGAGGAAAGGTTATTCCCCAGACCCCTTTCCAAAGACTTTTAGTCTAATTTTCTATATGGGGCTTTAGCCCCATATAGAAAATTACATTAGAAGTTTTAGGGAGGGAGTTTGAGGGAGACCCTTTTTCAAAAGGGTCTCCCTCAATAGGTCTCCACAATCTCACCGTTAAATTCCAATTTTGCAGGTTGTTTTCATTATCAGAAAGGTTGACAATTATTCTGTTTTTCACTATAATAAACTCAACGGCAAATCGTGATTTGCAAAGGAGAAAAAACTAATGAGTCCGATATTATTAGGCACGTTCAATCTGATAATTTATTTTGTCATAGCTGTAATTTTAGCTTTTTCGGGACGTGTTCTGTTCACCATACCCGATGAGGTTTTCCGCAAGATACTGCATTTCATTCTGTTAGGCTCGTTCTATGTGCTGATTGTTTCCTATCCGACGTGGTTGTCTGCGGCACTGACGGCGGTGATTTTTGAAATTGTAGTATACCCGATACTTGCTCTGGCGGAACGCTTGAAGAAGTATTCCGAATTTACTACGGAGCGAAAATCGGGCGAACTGAAGCAGAGTCTTCTGCTTGTGTATACTATGTTTGCGGTAGTTGTTGCGGTGTGCTGGGGAATATTCGGGGACAAGTATCTTGCCCTTGCAAGCTTTTACGCCTGGGGCATAGGCGATGCGGCTGCGGCACTTATCGGCAAGAAATTCGGCAAGCATAAAATCAAAGCACCAGGTCTTGACGGAAAGAAAAGCTACGAGGGTACGGCTTCAATGTTCATAATCTCCTGCATAAGCGTATTTGCAATTCTTGTGTGGCGGGGCGGTATGAGCGTGCTTTTCTGCGGAATTATCGCTTTGCTTGTAGGAGCGGTAAGTGCGGTTTCCGAGCTTTATTCGAGAAACGGAAATGATACGGTTATCTGTCCGATGTCGGCAATGATTACGCTGCTGCCGATGGTTTATCTGTTCGGAGGTTTGTGATGAAGAATAAGAATTCGGGTGCTAAAACGCTGCTTATGTCCGTGGTAATGAGTGCCCCCGGGCCGTTGATTATCGGACTTGGTCTGTTGGTGGGGCAAAGCTCGACACAGATTGCAGACTTCGTGCGGAGAAGTGCAGAGCTGCTGGGAATAATAATGGCATTTGTCGTATACATAATTACCACAAAGGACGGAGTCTGCGACACGGAAAGAAAAGAGCGTCTTGAGCGGCTTTCGAATATTTTTGTGGGGGCAATGATGTGCCTTGGCGGCACGCTTATGCTGGTGCTTGCATTTACGGCGGACAATGAGGAAAAGGGGAATGTTATCCCGGGGCTTGTAATTGCGGTGCTTGGTGTTATTGCAAACACGCTTTTCTGGAGGAAGTATACTAAGCTTAACAAGGCTGAGCCGAATGCGATTATTGCAGTGCAGGCGCGGCTTTACCGTGCAAAAAGTCTTGTGGACGGCTGTGTAACAATTGCGCTTTTGTCCGTGGCACTTTTCCCTGCGTCGAGGGTTTCTTTTTATCTTGATTTTCTTGGGTCGGTTATTGTGGCATTGTATCTTATATGGTGCGGTGTAAAGACTGTTGCGGAGAGAATCAAGAAATAGTGTTGACGAAATTCGGTACAGAGATAGTGCGGAAAAAGCTGTTTACTCGTGAAGGCGAAACTGTTGAAGAAGCAAAGAATCGTCTTAGCGACAACGCGAAAAATGCGGGAAAATAAAATGAAGGCAGTCTTGCGGTAACAGGACTGCCTTTCGTATTTAATCAGGTTTTTTACAACAGCGTAAATCTGTTTTTCTCAAATGCAAGCAAGCCTTCGTCACGCATTTTGCATAACTCGTTTGACATTGCACTTCTGTCTACGGAAAGAAAATCCGCAAGCTGCTGACGGTTGAAGGGTATGGAAAAATTACTGCTGCTGTGACGTTTTGCCTCCTCGGAAAGATAGGAAATAAGCTTCTCACGGGTAGTACGTTTTGACATAAAGGTCAGTTTCTGGACAAGTCTTCTGTTTTTTTCTGAAATTGCGAAAAATAAATTCTGTACTACAGCCGAGTGAAATTTGCAGGCGGTTGGACAGACTGTGATTATCCTTTTCACGTCAAAGAAAATAACCACGCTGTCTTCTACCGCAAGCACGTCATTCATCAGCGCACCGCTTTCGGGAGCAACATAAGCTTCTCCGAACATTTCGCCTGCACTGACCATATTTATGATGCTGCGGTTACCCCAGTAATCATCACACTGAATATGAAGCTTGCCCTCCGCAAGCACCATAAGGGTGTCGGTATGCTCTCCCTGACGGAGAACGAACTCACCCTTTTTGTATGTGCAAAGCCGTGCCTGAAGACAGTCGAGCATTGCACCCACATCTTCCTCGCCAACTCCCGAAAAAAGCTGTGTTCTTTTCAGTATCGGAATATATTTCTTCATAAAAACCTCATTTCCGTTGTAAAAACAACAGACTTGTTTTAAATATTATAGTATAATCATATCAGAAAGTCAAGGACTTTCACGCAACGAAAGGAGAATTACAATGTTAAGAAAAATCATAAAGATAGATGAGGAAAAATGCAGCGGCTGCGGGCTTTGTGCAAAGGCTTGTCACGAGGGCGCAATTGAAATGGTTGACGGAAAGGCAAAGCTTACCCGTGAGGACTACTGCGACGGGTTAGGGGACTGTCTGCCTGCTTGCCCTACAAATGCCATTACATTTGAGGAACGTGAAGCGCCTGCCTACAACGAGGCTGCCGTGCTTGCGGCAAAGCAGGCAAAAGCAGGCGGCACGCTTCCTTGCGGCTGCCCAGGAACAAACTCAAAGGCTATCAGGCGTGAAGCGGCACCTGCTTCTGCATATTCCGCACCTGTTACAAGCCAGCTTCAGCAGTGGCCTGTGCAGATAAAGCTTGTGCCGGTCAATGCACCTTATTTTGACAACGCAAATCTGCTGATTGCGGCGGATTGCACTGCCTTTGCCTACGGAAACTTCCACAACGAATTTATCCGCAGCCACATTACCCTTATCGGATGTCCCAAGCTTGACGAG
>CALATN010000044.1 GCA_937891895.1 uncultured Clostridia bacterium | reverse complement strand
CACTTCATCCTGATAACATGGCTGCAGGTCCTGCTTCTTACGGTATGACAGATACAATGGGTCGTATGCACTCTGACGCTCAGTTTGCAGGCTCCTCCTCTGTACCTGCTCACGTAGAAATGATGGGTCTCATCGGCGCTGGTAACAACCCCATGGTTGGTATGACAGTAGCTTGCGCAGTTGCGGTTGAAGAGGCTATGAAGTAAGCAGCGAAGCGCTGCACCAGATTCCGCCTGACGGCGGTAGATTTACAAAACAACTGAGGCGGTCGCTGTAAGCGACCGCCTTTTTGCGTTGACTTTTATAGTAGAGAATGGTATAATTATTAATGCATTATAATATGCAAATTTTGATGAAAGGGGTGATTTTGATTATGAATAAAGGAACATTTAATCAGCTTGGAAGGGTGATTTTTTCTTAACGCTTCCGAGATAGGAGGAAAAGAATGACTGATTGGTTAAAGCAGGTAAAGGAAAGCTGGAATGAAACCGCTGATTCGGAGTGGTATCAGTCCCTCAGAACAGATGAGATAATAGCAAAGTTGGTAGAAAATCCGACAGGCGTTTTTCACAAGTCGGTGTATAATCTGATAAATAAATATATACCCGATTTGCACAACAAAAAGGTTTTACTGCCCTCAAGCGGAGATAATCACGCAGCTTTTGCCTTTGCTTTGTTAGGAGCAGATGTTACTTCTGCTGATATAAGTGAAAAACAGCTTGAACACGCTAAGGTAATTGCAGACAAATTAAAGCTGAAAATCAATTTCGTTTGCGATGACACAATGCTGCTTTCAAACATTCCCGATAACAGCTTTGATTTGGTTTACACCTCAAACGGTACACATACTTGGATAGCGGATTTGCCCACAATGTATAAGAATATTCATAGGGTGCTTAAAGCGGACGGTTTTTCAATTATGTATGATGTTCATCCATTCACTCGCCCTTTTGTATGCGAGCCGTGGAAAGAGCCTAAAATTGTCAAGCCTTATACGGAAACATTGCCGCAGTGTCATTGGCGTGTGCAGGACTTAATAAACTCGATGACAGGTGCAGGATTATCTGTAAGGGAAATGGAAGAATTGCAAGCGGAAAATGCTTCGTTCTGGTTTTCATACGAGGAACTAATCAAACAGACCTCGGAAAATCTTGATAAAGTAAACAACTGGGAATACAATCCTATGGCGGCATTGCCAGCTTGGATTTCCATTGTTGCACAAAAATAATACGCAAAATAACCTGTGAGTTCCACACCTCACAGGTTATTTTTTTA
>CALATN010000043.1 GCA_937891895.1 uncultured Clostridia bacterium | reverse complement strand
CTTGATGATTTCTATGCGGCAATCGGCTATGGCGGCGTAATCCTCTCCCGTATGATGCAGCGTATGAAGGACAAATATGCCAAGCTGTACGCTCCTCACGAACAGGAAGTCAAGGCATTTACTCCTAAGAAAAGCTCTACGGGTATTGTTGTTGACGGTGAAGAAAACGTACTGGTCAAGTATTCTCAGTGCTGCAACCCGCTCCCCGGCGACGATATCGTTGGATTTATCACACGCGGTCACGGTGTTTCCGTACACAAGAAGGACTGCGAAAACTACCTTAATGCACTCAAGTCGGGCAACGAGCCTGAACGCTGGATTGAAGTTACCTGGGCAGAAAATTCCATCAACAACAGCACTCCTATCTACAAGGTTACGCTGGATATTGTTGCAAGCGAGAATATTCTCATTCTTGCGGAAATTTCCAAGACACTTGCGGAGCTTCACGTTCCCGTTTCCGAGCTTTCAGTAAGAGAGCTGAAAAACGGAAACAGCAGTATTGTTGTTACAATCAACACAGCTGGCGTTTCACAGCTCAACAACATCATTACAAGAATAAAGAAACTGCCGAGCGTTATCCACGTCGACAGAACAGGAAAATAAAAATTGAAAATAAATTTTCAATTTTATGAGTTTTGTTTTTCGTACTTTAAACTCAACAAGTTGAGTTCCGAAATTTTGCGCAGCCGACTGTATCGGGCTTAAAACTACAAAACATCATAATGGTAAGGAACGCTATCTATGAATATTATCAAACTCAGACCGCAGGGTATGTTTGCGGTAAACAGCTATCTCGTTGTTTCGGAAAAGAACAACGCTGTACTTATTGATGCGCCTGAGGGTGCGGAAAGCATACTTGCTGAAATTGAAAAGCAGGGTGTGAAGCTGAATAAAATCCTGCTTACACACGGTCACTGCGACCACATTGAGTCGGTTGCGGTGCTTGCTGAAAAGACAGGTGCGGAGGTGTTCATCCACACCAATGACGCGCCTAAGCTTACCGACTCATACCTCAATCTTTCCGAGTATTTTTCTATGTATATGGATGAGGTTACCCATTATGAACACGGCATCTGCGTTGATGACGGGGACACCATTATCGAGGACGAATTGCTGTTCACGGTGTTCCACACCCCAGGTCATTCAAGCGGTAGTGTATGCTACATTCTTGATGATGTAATGTTCAGCGGCGACACACTTTTCCGTGACTCAATCGGAAGAACAGATATGCCTGACGGCGACCCTATCAGGCTTTTTGCGTCGCTCAAAACTCTTGAACAATTTGAGGGAAGATTTGACGATTACCGTCTGCTTGCGGGTCACGGCCCTGAAAGCACCCTTAACCGTGAGAAGCTGCACAACCCTTATCTCCGTGGAAATATGTTTGAATAAAAAGGAACTTTTCAAATGACTATATGTTTTATCGGCAACAGCTTCAAGTACGAAATCGAAGCTGTTATGAAGCTCTTTCTTCCTCTTGTCACCTTTGATTTTCTCTTTGAGGAAACAACCGATGAGGGCGACGTGTGCATTGTAAGCCGTACCGAAAATGAAAATGGCCGCACGCTTTCCGTTAAGGTTATGCACGACGGTAAGGAAGAAAGCGAAGTTATCACCGCAGAGGGCGGCTTCTCCGACAAGGAAGACGAAGCCGAGCTTTGCAGAATGTTATACCGCATTATGCAAAAGCTTACGGGTATCACTCCTGCCTGGGGTTGCCTGACAGGTATCCGCCCCGTCAAGAAGGTCAACAAGCTTCTCGATGAGGGACTTGGCAAGGACGAGATTTTCGAGGTGCTGAAAAAGCAGTATTACGTTTCGGACGAAAAGCTGGAGCTTGCTTACAAGACCGCCTGTGCGCAGGTTGAACCGCTTAAAGCGCTGGACAAGCGTTCCTACTCGCTTTATATTTCGGTACCATTCTGCCCGTCGAGGTGCAGCTATTGCTCTTTTGTAAGCCACTCAATTGAAACTCCCAACGCAAAGAAGCTTCTTCCGCAGTATGTTGAAAAGCTTTGCGAGGAAATCAAACTGACGGCGAAAATTGCCCGTGAACTTGATTTGCGGCTTGATACAATCTACATCGGTGGCGGCACTCCCACATCATTTTCCGCTGAACAGCTTGAAGCGGTTATGGGTGCGGTGCAAAAAAACTTTGACATTTCAAAAATACGTGAATATACTGTAGAAGCAGGGCGTTCCGATACAATTACCGCAAAAAAGCTTGAAGTTATCCGCGATTTTGGTGCAACAAGAATTTCCGTCAACCCTCAGACAATGAACGATGACGTGCTGAAAGCAATCGGCAGAAGGCACAGCGCCGAGGACGTTGTTGAGGCGTACAGAATGGCGAGAAAGCTTGGTTTCACCAACATCAATATGGACACAATCGCAGGCTTGCCTACGGATACTCCCGAGGGCTTTAAGCATACTATCGAAACACTTTGCAATCTTGACCCCGAAAGCATTACCATTCACACCCTGACGGTTAAGCGTTCCTCGAACCTGTTTATGCAGGAGGAAAGAAGCGTGGACAGCCGTATAGGCGAAATGGTAAGCTACGGACAGAAAAAACTGCTTGAAACAGGGTATCTCCCCTACTACCTTTATCGGCAGAAGAATACAGTTGACAACCTTGAAAATGTGGGCTTTGCAAAGGAAGGCTATGAGTGCCTTTACAATATCTACATAATGGAAGAAGTACAGACTATTCTCGCTGTGGGTGCGGCAGGCTCGACAAAGCTTGTAAACAACGCAACAGGCAAAATCGAAAGGCTGTTCAACTACAAATTTCCTTATGAATACATTTCAAGATACGACAAAATGATTCAGAAGAAGGACTGCATTGCCGAGTTCTTCAATAATATTTAGGAGGATTTTACCATGGAATTCAATTTTGACAGCATCGTTGCAGGTGCAAAGGATCTTTTTGACAAGGCTTCCGTAAAGGCAGGCGAGGCAATTGACTACTCAAAGGTGCAGATTGACAGAAGTCAGCTTCGTGTTAAGCTGAAGGAAAAGTATACCGAGCTTGGCAAGGCTTACTACGCTGAAAAAATGACAGGCACAGACCGTTCCTACCTTATGGGTAAGCTTGTTGACGAGATTACTGAAATCAAGGCTAAGCTTGATGAAACAGAGCCTAAGAAGGCAAAAGTATGCCCACAGTGCGGCGCTGAATGTGCAAAGGGCATTTCCTTCTGCGGCAAATGCGGAGCAAAGCTTGACGTATGATAAAGAAGAATGATTTTTGCACGCTTGAAATAACGGGAATGACCGCCGAGGGAAACGGCGTTGGCAGAACTGAAGACGGTATGGCGGTATTCGTACCGCTTACCGCTGTCGGTGATGTTATTTCCTGCAAGATTGTCAAGGTGGCGAAAAGCTACTGCTACGGCATCATCGACAAGCTTATCACACCGTCACCTGACCGCACCGAGAGCAATTGTCCCGTATCGGCAAAGTGCGGCGGCTGTACGTTCCGTCACATTTCCTATGAGGCGGAGCTTGCGGTAAAGGACAAGCTTGTCCGTGACGCTTTTGAGCGTCTTGGCGGCTTTAAGGATATTCCTTTTGAGGAAATCTGCGGCGGCGAAACTGAGTTTTACCGCAATAAGGCGCAGTATCCCGTTGCGGAGCAGGATGGCAGGGCTGTGTGCGGCTTCTACTCAAAAAGAAGTCACCGTGTTGTGCCGTATTGCGGCTGTACGCTTCAGCCTGAAATTTT
>CALATN010000042.1 GCA_937891895.1 uncultured Clostridia bacterium | reverse complement strand
ACAGTTTAATTACGGTGTATCGCTTCTTGAAATGACTGCTGCTTATTCTATTTTTATTAATAGGGGAATATATTCAAAGCCTCGCAGTTATTATAAGGTTACCGATGTAAACGGAACTTCCTCTCCGTTTACCATAAGAGCAAGTCGGTAGCCAATCCAGTCAATATCGGTTTCAGCAGCAAAAAGTCCGCAGTCCTCGGTGCCGTAAATAAGTGAGCCGATTTCAGCACCCTTCCAGCCGTTTTCAAGTCCGTTTGCTGTGTTGCTTGTAGGGTCAAGCTCAACCTCAACGGGAACTTCAACAATTCCGTTTTCAGTTTCAAAACCAAGCGACTTCACATACATCTTGTATGTGGCATCCTTGTCATCAATAAATCCGAGGTTGAGCATATCACTCTTTGCGTCAAATGCTGTTGAAGTAACGGAGTAATCGCCGTCCTTTGTGATTTCAGCAACGGTTGATGGACTTGGTCCCGGGTTCTCAGCCTGCGCAGAAATGATAATTGTCTTGTACTGTTGTTCTGTTGCGGAAATATCTTCTTCGGGACGAAGCGTTTCTTTTCCCTTTCCGAACTGCCACAAATCAAGCTCAATATCCGTCCCTGAGAAAACAAGATAAACGTTGTGGTTTCTTCCCTCAAACTGAGCAAAATCAGTTGAACGCACCTTAGTATATTCAGCACAGTCAAACTCGATAAATGCAGCAGCCTCATTGTCAATATCATCAAGGCGCACTTCAATCCGTCCCTTTCCCTTTACTGTAGCAGTAAAGCTTTCTGCACCGTAACCGAAATCCGCACCCTTTACATAAATCCACGCACCGTCAGCAATGCTTTTCACCGCAGGATTTGCTCCGTCAGTATAACCGATATCAGCAGATGTGAACATAACCGCACCGCTGTTTTCTGTATAAGGGTCAAGAAGCTTTATCTGCGCAACGCCTTTGCGTGTTGCAGCCGTAATAGGAATTTCACCCGACGCAGTATCCATAGGCAGATAATCAACCATCATACTGCGGAAGCCCGCTGTTCCCCCTGATAATTCCTCAAGCAGGAGTGTGTGGTGGAAAATGTAGTTTGTGCCTTGATATTCACAGAAATGAGTGTGGTTGTTGCCCCAGCGCATACCTGACTGTCCCTCTGCGTTCTGTCCCGAATTGTAGAAGTACGCACCTCTGTATTCCCAGCTTTCCGCATCAAGAGGAGTCTTTGTGGTAAGATAAGCCATACTGCAGGAAGGAGGCTTTTCAATGCCTTCATAGTCCCATTCCGCACCTCTTGTCTGCCAGTCATTGCAGTAGGTGTAGTAGTATGTACCGTCAATGTAATTCAGTTCGCTTGCTTCGAAGAAATACGGTGCATCAATAGAAACAAACTCGCTGTCAAAGGAAAGTAAATCCTCACCAAGCTTGACTATTTTCGGAACAAAAGAGTGAATTACACCTCCATCCGCGTGAACACCGCCGCCGAAGCTTAACCAGCCTGTACCGTTTTCATCAATACAAACTCCAGGGTCAAATGGTGCAGGACAATTTTCAAGCCCAGGCATATTCTGATAAACAAGAGGCTGTCCAAGCGGGACACTCCAGCCTGTTACAGGGTCAGTTGATGTGAGTACACCAACTCCGCTTCCGTTGTGTGAAAAATAAAGGTAGAAATGTGTAAGCCCGTCATCTTCCACTCTTGAAACGATTGATGGTGCCCATGAAGTGTTTACCCATGGTGCAATTTCTCCGACTTCAATTCTGCCGTGGTAAATCCAGTTTGCCATATCATCCGTGGAGAAAACAACAAGTGAATTTATCTGGTCATAGTCATTTGTTGTATCAAGCTCAGATTGCTGATGGTCATTGGTGCCATAAACATAGAGGCGTCCCTCATATTCCACTGCAGTCGGGTCAGCGCAGAAAACGCTTCCCGAAATAGGGTTGGAATTACGTTCCGTCTTGTATACGTTGCCGCTTACTTCGTCAATGACAATGCCGTTGTTAAGGCTGTCAATTATTTCTGCTTCAGCTGTAATTTCGGTAATAATTGCAGTTGTGTCTGTTGTATCAGCAGCTGCATCATTATCGTCTGCTTTTTCACAGCCCGACATAAGCATTATCAGCGTCGTGCAAAGTATGGCTGTGAATTTGTTGCTTTTTTTCATAATATTTCCTCCCACCAGGTTGCTTTTGAATAATTATACTAAAGCGTCGGATATGCCGCTAATCATTTATTGCTGTTTTTGAGTCAAATTTTGCGTAGTTTTCTGCGTCAATGCCATTGAAAGTGTTATAATAATGTGCTACAATATAATAAAATCAGCAATTTTTGCAAAGGATGATTACCGTGAATACAAAACACAATACCGCACCTGAAAATATTGATTTTAACCGAACTCCTTGCTTCTGGATTTATGACAGCCCCGAATATAAGGAGTATTCCATGCACTGGCACAATGCTGTGGAAATACTTATGCCCACGGAAAATATTTTTCCCGTAGTCTGCGGTGATAAGGAGTATATCCTGAAAGAAACCGATATACTTATAATTCCTCCGGGTGAGCTTCATAATCTTAAAGCACAGCATGGCAGACGCATCATAATGTTATGTGATAACGCTATGTTCAAGGATAATCCTGCTCTTGCTGAAGTTTGCAGGATATTTTCACAGCCGGTATGGATAAATGAAAATTACAGCAGGGGATTTGTTTCTGAACTGAATGAAGCTGTTATGGAAATGGTAAGAATTTTCGACAGTTCACCGCTTTTCTGCGAAACTTTGCTTTACGAAAAGCTGATTGAAATTCTGATGAAAATTGCAAAGTATGATAAAAGTACAGAAAACAAATTTAATGAAAAGGCAGAGCAAATAAAGCGATATATCGATACTTTCTATATGAATGATATAACACTTGACAGCCTTTCTGAAGCAGCAGGCTACAGTAAATTTCATATGTCGCGTTTTTTCAAAAAAAACAATACCTCTTTTACCGATATGCTTAATGCACGTCGGATAAAAGAGGCGGAAATTATGTTGAGAAATGACAACACTTCAGTAACCCAGATTGCAATGAATGTCGGTTTTTCAAGCATTACAACATTTAACCGTGCATTCCGAAAATTCAAGGACTGTACACCTACTCAGTTTCGTGGAATGTACCGAGAAGAAAATGAATAAGCATATATCAGCTTAGTGTTCTCAATGGCTTAAACTGTTGTCCTTTCAGTCATATTATGTACAACCTCCTTGATAAGAAGCGGGAGAAACGGTTTAGTAACGTAATCGTCACAGCCAAGTGCCGCAAATTCAGTAGAGGTTGCGAGATTTTTGTCACCTGTCATAAGAACAACAGGAGTCTGATGCTTTTTGCGGATTTGCTTCAGTGTTTCAAGTCCATCCATATCAGGCATCATAAGGTCAAGCATAATAAGGTCAAATTTTTGTTCATCAAGGATTTTCACAGCGTCCTTGCCGCAGTTTACCGATACTATTTCATACATCGGCTCGTCCTTCATTATTTTTGCAATCAGCTTATGATTGATAATTTCATCATCAACAGTAAGAATTCTTCTTTGCATTGAATCAGCCTGCTGCATAGTATATTCCTTGTCTTCATCAATCATCTGAAGCATTAAATCTGCAATTTCAGGGTCAAACTGTGTTCCGCGTCCCTTTTCAATTTCAGCACGAACAACCTCCTGCGGCAGTGCTTTACGATAGCTTCGGTTACTTGTCATAGCATCATATGAGTCAGCAACGCCGAGAATTCGTGCCGCCTCAGGAATTTGCTTACCCTCAAGTCCGTTAGGATATCCCTTGCCGTCATAACGCTCGTGATGATATTTTGTTGCAAGAGAAATTAGATTGCTTCCCGAAATACCCCTGAGGATATGATAACCCGTAACAGGGTGAATTTTGATTATGTTATATTCTTCATCACTGAGTTTTCCAGCTTTATTGATAATTTCAACAGGAATACGGATTTTTCCTATATCGTGAAGCAAGCCAGCGCGGTAGATTTCCTCCTGCTCATCCTTGCTTTTACCCATTCTTGCCGCAAGCATCCTTGAATATTCGGCAACACGCTTCGAGTGACCGCTTGTGTATCTGTCCTTTGCGTCAACCGCTTCACTCAAGGCCGTAACCGTCTGAACAAAAAGCTCTTTGATTGTTTTCTGCTGTTCATCAAGAACCTCAGTCTGTTCATAAACCTTGTCCTGTAATTCTCCGTTGTATGTAGAAATGAGATTTATGTATTTCCACTTTTCGGTATCCTCGACAAATTCAAGAATATATCCATGGCATTTTTCATTATGAAGTATTCTGCTTATGTGACCATCATAATGCTTTGTGTCACTTACAAATGAAAATGAATCATTTGCAGTTTTGCTGTTTATACTTTTAATTATTTCTTCAAGCTTTGGTATTCCTTTTATTTTACGGTCTACAGTGCAAGCTGTAATCTCAGGGAAAATACTTTCTGCCATTTTGTTGCAGCCGAGATAGTTCATTTGCTTGTCAACAAGAATATATCCGTTTTTCTGATGCTTTCCAATAGTTGAAGCAACATTTTCTTCAATGTCGTAAATCCTTGCTCTGCGATGGATATATATGAGAATCCAGCCGTCAAAAGCATAAAGTGCAGGCATTATCTCAAAATCGGGACTGATAATTCTTCCGATAAAGAACATACTTACGTTCACAATTTCAAGTGCAATGAGCATTTTCAGGTTCTTTCTTGAAACAGAGCATTTTTTTGCCATACAGTAAATAAGTAAAGCAATCTGAATGATAATTGCACCATAGAGAATAAGATAGAAAAGCGGGTGTCCCAAGCCGTAGGAATTTACCAGAATTGTTGAGTCACCGAACTGTTCGATATGATATTCTGTGTAATAAAGCTGATTGTATTCAACAGTAAGTATCATACCGTATACAATGAAACAGAACATATATATTCCGAATCTGTACCATTTGCTGAGCTTGATTTTGCAGATTGAGCAGATAAGGAAAATCATAATTGGTGACGTAAAACAGCCGCCTATGTATGCAATTTTATTTGCAAGCACAGCTTCCTCAAGCGTATCTGAAAGAGCAAGTGCAAGATAACCGCCGTTTGAAATAGCCATTATGAGTATCAGCATCATAAAGTAATAGTTTACCTTTTTGTTTTCAAAGGCAAAGATAAGAATAAGAAGATTGATAAGAGCAAGTCCTGTTGTTATTAGATAATAAGTAATCATAATATCACATATCTCCGTTTGACTTAACTTCATTGATTTTAGAGCAAATTATATCATATTGACTGAACAATTCGTCCTGCATTTTCTTAATTTCATCATTCAGACATTCTTTGCTCAGCTTCTCCATTTCATAGGCAAGGTCACCTATCTTTGTTGCACCAATAGAATAGGAAGAACTTTTGAACGAGTGGATTTTTATGCAGTAGCTTTTGCTGTCGCCTGATTTCATCATCTCATCAAGCTCAGATTTTATGTTCAGCTTTACATAATCTGTAAGCAGCTCATCATAAAATTCTTTATCGTTAATGCAGGCTTCAAGTCCCTTTACAGTATCAATTTCAGGTATTTTTTCAGCCAATAGCTTTATTATTTCATCTGTCGATTTTTGTGGTGCAGCTGTTTTTACCATTTCAGTGATTATTTTTCTGCAACCCTTGTTGAGATAATAAAGCACCATTTTATCCAGCTTTTCAGGGTCAATAGGTTTGGAAAGGAAATCATCAAAGCCTTCGCTGATATATCTTTCCCTGTCACCTACAATGGCGTTGGCAGTAAGCATAATAACCGGTACACCTTCACACAGCTTGTCCTCACGCAGCTTGTGCAAGGTTTCAATTCCATCCATTCCGGGCATCATATGGTCAAGGAAAATAATGTCATACTGATTGCTTCTTACCATATCTATACACTGCATACCGCTTTCAGCTTCTGAAATCTGAATCTGAGTTTTTTTGAGAAGGTTGGTGAAAACCTTCAAATTCATATTATTGTCGTCAACAACAAGTATTCTTGCGTCAGGAGCAGTAAAGATTTCGTTTGCTGGAGCAGGTATATTATGTTCATATTTTGCGAGGAAATCCCCTAAAGGTTTTGCGTCAGTGATTTTCTGGACAAGTTCAAAGGAAAATGTGCTTCCCTTTCCGTATTCGCTTTCAACGTGCAGCTCACTGCCCATAAGATTGAGAAGCTTGTAAACAATCGGCATTCCAAGCCCTGTTCCTTCTACATTTCTGTTACGCAGTTCATCAATTCTCTGGAATTCTCCGCAAAGCTTTTCTATATCGTTCTCCTTGATGCCTATGCCTGTGTCCTTTACGGAATAATGAAGTGTAGCTTTTTGCTTGTCCAGCTTGTACGTAAGTTCAAGAGTTACCGTACCCTTGATAGTATATTTTACAGCATTTGACAGGAGATTGATAAGTATCTGACGTATTCTCTTGTCATCTCCGAAAAAGCCTCTCGGAACAGATTTATCTATCTTGAATTCAAGAGATAGCCCTTTCTCTGTAGCCTTGAGGTTAATCATATTATATAGGTCATTGAGAAGGCTTCCAAGCTGATAATTGACAGGAATAATCTCCATCATACCCGATTCAATCTTTGACGAGTCAAGAATATCATTTATTATGCTCAGAAGCATCGCAGATGAATCTTTCACATTGCCGGCATACTGACGCACGTTTTCTTCGCTGCTTTCACGCAGAATCATCTCATTCATACCCATTACCGCATTGATCGGGGTTCTGATTTCGTGCGACATTCTTGCAAGAAATTGTGACTTTGCACGGTTTGCTGTTTCAGCATCAATTTTTGCCTTTTCAAGTTCAGCAGCAAGCTTGGCTTTTTCCACACTTCCGCTGAGAATTGTAAAGATGCTGTTTCCGATTGACATAAACGCAACATAAATAAAGCATCGCGGCATAACAAAAAACAGAAACAGCGTTACATTCGGGTTATCGTTTACATTATTGAGCGTAAAAATATCGTTATCAATATAAGCCGAGATATTTTCTGATGTAAGCAGAGCCATATTTGCATCACAAAGTCCCCAGTAATATCCGCCATAAACTGTAATAAACGTGCTGATTACCGTAAGGATATACACATACCACATAAGCCGTTTCGATGAGTACAGCATTGCACACAAAAACGGAATAACAGCTATCAGCACAACATGGTAGGTAATTGTTGCACCAATCATAGTAAAGGCAAGAATATTACCTGTGATAATTATGTACTTTGTTATTTTATCATTAAGAGAAAGCTTTCTTGTTATAAGAAGAACAATGAGATATGTGGCAACAGAAGGGAAAAAGCCTGAGCTCATTATCTGTTTGTCAATGATAAAAATATTCAGAAGATTGAGCAGATAGGCAAGAGAATAAATCAGCATTGAAACCGAAAAGCAGCGCATTACATAGTTATTGGCGCTGTATTCGTGATTTTCGATATATACAGATACCTCATCATGGGTAAATGATTTTTTCATAATATGAAGCCCCCATTACATAAATCCTGTAAAATACTCCCTAATGATAATTATACATTTTTTGTTTGATTATGTCTACAGTTTAAGAAAAAATGTTGCACAAATTTATGCTATAAAAAAGCAGATTTATGACATTATGGAACAATTCCGCAAATTGTGAATAAGAATACTTTTGTATATTTGCAGCTAAAATATAATATTTGGTGCAGGTCCATTGAAATTAACGTCAATTTATGGTATAATTGTTTCGGTAAGAATATTCAAAAGTAATAAAAGGAGCAAGGTATCAGATGAAGGAGCTACTTGCAGCAGGAGCAAAAATTTACTGCGATTATACAATATTTATGAATGAAAGCTTTGAGCTGTTCTGTGAAAACAATGCTGAACAGATGAAGGAATGTTGTGTAAAGCTTAATATTCCTCAGCCTGTTATCGACGAAATGAAGGCTGTGCCAATGTCAAGAATGGACGATTATGCCTTGTGTTATCAGGGGCTTGCAAGGATTGATGATGCTATAAATGAAGGTGTTGCTGTTATAGTGGAGGAGCTTGAAGGAGTAGAGTATTCCGAGGATTATTTTTATAGGCTGTGTGAAATTTCAGCGGAGAACATAATTGTTGCAACCAACGATATTCAGCTCGTTACAGAGCTTTCGGATTTATGTGTCAAGCTTGACAAGCCTGACGGTTTCCTAAGAGTTGTGGAGATTGAAGAAAACGGAATGTTACATAGGCTCAGATAAAAAGCTGATGAGTTGGCGCTCATCAGCTTTTGCAATACAGTGTTTATGATACAATACGCAATAAACAAGATATAATAATTCATTGAAAAATCTTTTTATCTGCTGTATAATGAATGAAAATGAGATAAGGAGATTACTATGAAAAATAAAAACAAGCTTTTGGCTGTTCTTGCTGTTATAGCTGTAATTGCAACGGGTTGTACCGCCGAAGTGGATATTAAGACTGAAACCGTTTCGCAGATTACATCGGAGCTTACATCTGAACAAACGGAAATAACCACGGAAACAGAAGCTGAACAGGAGGAGATAGATATGGAGCAATTCAAGGATATGATAGTTGAACTTCCGCCGTCAGGATATGAGGATAAGCGTGAAGGTGTCAAGTATTCTGAATTTCAGAAGCATACATATTTTTCTGCAACGGCAGGCAGAGATACAAACGTGAACATACTTCTTCCGCCTGATTATTCTGAGGATAAGGAGTACCCTGTTCTTTACATCCTTCACGGCTTTTATGACAATGAGGACTGGATGACCCGTTCTACAGTAAATCTCAGCACTATATACGGAAATCTTCTTGCTGAAGATAAGGCTAAGGAAATGATAATTGTCCTACCGTATATTTTTTGTGACAAGGATATGCCCTGGTGCACGGGAATGGATATTGCAAACTGTCTTGCCTACGATAACTTTATCAATGATCTTACAACAGACCTTATGCCATTTATAGAAAGCAATTTTTCTGCTGCGGTCGGCAGGGAAAACACTGCAATAACAGGCTTTTCAATGGGAGGCCGTGAAGCACTGTTCATCGGCTTCAGACGCCCCGATTTGTTCGGATATGTTGGTGCAGTTTGTCCGGCACCGGGACTTGTTGAAATTCCGAATTCACCTATGCATCCCGGACAGATGACAGCTGATGAAATGATATTTGGTGACGAAAAGCCTTATGTCCTGCTTGTAAGTTCATCTGAAAATGACGGTGTTGTAGGTTCATCACCTGACAGTTACCGAAACATTATGACAGAAAATGAAGTGGAATATCTGTCACACGTAATGAAAATAACAGGCCACGACCATTCAAGCGTAAAGCCTCATTTGTACAACTATTTACAGTTCCTCTTTAAATAAGACAAACCGCTCTTGTGTTAAAACAAGGGCGGTTTGTTTTGCGGGAATAATTTCTGTTAAACAACTGAGAATTCGGCATTAGTTCTTGACTCGGAATTATTCACTTACGATTTTATAATAGCTTTTCGCTGTGATTAAATAAGCAGAGATATAGATTACAGCAAAAATCGCAATGCATATTCCTGCAACCGCAAGGAAGAGAAGAGCATTTGTGAAACCAAAAAGTGAAAGCAGACGGAGAATAATAGGAAGTGCAAATATAGTGTGGATTGCCGCAGTAACGAGAGGGGCAAAGAAAACTGTGAGCACCTGAGAGTTGATGGACTGCTTGATTTCCTTTTTGGTCATACCAACTTTGCGGAGAATTTCAAAACGTTCCTTGTCTTCAAAGCCTTCGGAAATCTGCTTATAGTACATAATAAGTACAGCTGCACAAAGAAAGATTGAACCGAGTACGATACCAAGGAAGAAGAATCCACCGAATGTTGCGTAGAATTCCAGTCCTTCGAAAGCCTTGCTGCGTACATTGATGCTTGCTTCCGATTCAATGCATGATAATGCATTTGCAAGCTTTATCTGAGCGTCATCATCTTCTGCAAGATCAATGCCGTAGTAGTTTCCAAGTATGCCGCTTTCGCCTGCGATTGCCTTTACAGTGTCCATATCCTTTACGAATACAGCCATTGACGGATACACCTGCATATCAGCGGCGGATACAACAGGAAAATCTTCAACCTTAGCAGTTATGGATAATTCATTTTCGCCATCAAAACAGATTGTGCCGTGTGCGTAGTCCGCTCTTTCGCAGACAATCACAGCTTCATTGTCAGCAAGGACGATATTTTTGCCTGTGTAAAGATTATAGTATTCAACAGGAATAACTGTTATTATGCGTATATCAGAGCTGCTCGTGGAAAGTCCTTTGAGGTAGTCTGAAGGAACAGTGTTGCTTCCGTCAATTATTGCACCTGATGCAAAATAGTTGTAGCTGATTGAATTTACAGTTGTAACACCATTTTCAGCAATAATTCTTTCAATCTCTGCACGTACATTTTCAAAATCGCTGTCATTTTCAGATGTTGTCTGTACGGAAATCTGATGAGGGAAAGTTGAATTGAGTGTATCCTCCTCGCCTGCATAAAGGCTGATTGTAGCTGTAAGAGTAACAAGCACCATTGTTGAAAGAATACAGATATTAGAAAGACCGCTTCCGTTTCTGTTCATACGGAAAACCATCTGTGAAACGGATACAAAGTGATTTGTCTTGTAGTAATACTTCTTATTTTTCTGAAGCAGCTTGCAGAGCGCAACGGAGCCTGCTGTGAAAAGAAATTCTGTTGCAATCATAACAAGTCCAACAGCAAGCAGGAACATACCTGCCGCTGAAAGTGGGTTTTTGACAGTCAAAGCGATTGTGTACGCAATCACGAGAAGAATTATACCTGTAACAGTCTTGATGATGTTAAGCTTAGGTGCCTGCTTGTCACCTGTGTTTTCGCTTCTGAGAAGCTCAACGGGACTTGCCTTGTGTACCTGTCTGAGAGAATTGATAAGGATAAGTACGAAAATTACCGCAAACCAGAAAAGTGTCTGTGTGATTGAAGCAGGGTTGATGGAAAATGCGTAGTTCACGCTTCCCTTGAGAAGATTTGTAACAAGAAGCTCAGCAGCCTTGGAAAAGAGAATACCGCAAATAATTCCTGCAACTGCAGAGATTGCATAAACAATAACGCTTTCCCACAGCATAACAGCAGCAATATTCTTCTTGCTCATGCCGAGGATATTGTAAAGACCGAGTTCCTTTTTTCTGCTTTTGATAAGGAAAGAGTTTGTGTAGAAAAGGAAAATAGCAGAGAAAAGTACGAGGATTACGCAGCCGAATGTGAGAAGCATTTTCATTACCTTGCCGCCCGGCATATTTGCTACAAAGTCGCTTTTGGAAAGGAAAGAAACAATGTAGAACATCATAACCATACCAACACAGGTAAGGATGTAAGGGATATATGCCTGACGGTTTTTGCTGATACCGTTTATTGTGAGCTTAGGGTATAAAGTGAGTGCCTTCATTATGTGTTGCCTCCTGATGCAAGAAGAGTGAGTGAGTCGGAAATTTTCTGGAACAGCTCTTCATTTGTGGAATTGCCGCGGTAAATCTGATGGAATACCTCGCCGTCCTTGATGAAAAGGATACGGTTTGCGTGGCTTGCCGCCTTTACTGAGTGGGTAACCATAAGAATTGTCTGTCCGTCATTGTTGATTTCAGTGAACAGCTTTAAAAGCTCGTCAGATGATTTTGAGTCAAGTGCGCCTGTCGGTTCGTCAGCAAGAATAAGCTTCGGATTTGTAATCATCGCTCTTGCCGAAGCGGCACGCTGTTTCTGACCGCCTGAAACCTCGTAAGGATACTTGTCAAGCAAATCTGCGATGCCAAGCTTTTCAGCAACCGCAACCGCACGGCTGTTCATTTCCTCATACTTCATACCCATAAGTACAAGAGGAAGCATAATGTTGTCACGGAGTGTAAATGTGTCAAGCAGATTGAAATCCTGAAATACAAAACCAAGATTGTCACGTCTAAACTCAGCAATCTGTGATTCCTTTATTCCCGAAAAATCCTTTCCGTCAAGCGTTACGCTGCCGCCTGTAGGCTTGTCAAGGGAAGCGATGATGTTGAGGAGAGTCGTCTTTCCCGAGCCGCTTTCGCCCATAATCGCAATATATTCACCGTTTTCAACCTCAAAATTAACATCTCTTAGTGCCTCGATTTTTGCACCTCCGAAACGGGTTGTATAGATTTTTTTTACGTTCTTTACTTCAAGAATTGCCATAGCTGTTTGTTCCTTTCGCATTGATTATGTCTATATTATAGAAAAGCGGGAAAACATCCGCCATCGATTCGGCTTACATTTTCCCGCCTTAATCTTACATTTTTGTAAGGTCATTCAATTCCGATTTCTGTTTTCTCAAGATGAAGCCTTATTGTTGTACCCCTGCCGATTTCCGATTCAGCGGAAATGCCGTGTTTAAGCCGTTTGCAGATTCTATTGCAAAGATAAAGGCCGATTCCGCTTGCCTTTTTGTCAGCACGTCCGTTGTAACCCGTGTAACCCTGTTCAAAAATTCTCGGCAAATCCTCAGCTGCAATTCCCATACCCGTGTCACGTATGCAAAGCGTTTTCGGTTCTTCAAGATAAATCTCAATACTGCCGCTTTTAGTGTATTTCAAAGCATTTGAAACAATCTGTTCAACCACGAATGAAAGCCACTTTTCATCGGTAAGCACCTCGCACTCTACACTCTCATATACAAGGCGTATTTTCTTACGAATGAACTGACGTGAGAATTTCTTGACGGATTGCTTTATAATGTCATCAAGCTGATATCTGCGGATGACGAAATCTCCCGAAGTGCTGTCAAGGCGTATGTAGCACATAACCATATCGACATACTGTTCAATCCTCTGCAAGTCCTCCGAAAGCTCACGGCTTAACTGTGAGTCATCACCTTGAAGCGCAAGCTTCATCGCCGCAATTGGCGTCTTTATCTGATGTGCCCACATTGAGTAATATTCACTCATTTCCTTGTTTCTGCTGCTCATTTCATCGGAAAGCAGTTTCTTGTCCGCGGAAAGTTTTTCTATAAGCGCATTAAGGTCGTTTTCAATAAGATTACTGCCAACGGGAAGATTATCCGCTGTCAGAGAAATTTCCTCAACAAGCCTTGTAAGCGTAATATGACGTCTGCGGAAGCGCAAAAAGTCAGGAACAACAAGAATTATTCCGATAAAAATACAGACTGCACCCGCGTACCATACCGCCTCCGAGGGAAGCTGATAAAGCGTATATATCACAGCTTGCACGACACAGAAAATCAGTATGTAAAAAGCTGTTTTCCAGCGCAGTTTCAGATATTCAAGCATTGTCTTCATATCATTCACCTATGAAATAACCCATTCCGACCTTGGTTTTTATAAAATCGGTCAGACCGTATTTTTCAAGCTTTTTGCGAAGTCTTGTTACATTTACCGTAAGAGTGTTTTCGTCAACAAAGCAATCCGTTTCCCATAGCTTTTCCATAAGCAGTTCACGGCTTACAATTGAACCTTTCTTTTCCATAAGAAGCTGTAAAATACGGTATTCATTCTTGGTAAGGTCAATTTTTTCACCGTTGTATATAACAGTAGCGTCATCACTGTTCAGTACAGCGCCATTGTGTGAAAGGAGAGCTTCAATCGTACCAAAATCATAAGTCCTGCGAAGAATTGCCTGAAGCTTTGCCATAAGTACAGTCAGGTCAAAGGGCTTTGCAATAAAATCGTCGCCGCCCATATTCATCGCCGTGATGATGTTCATATTGTCCGATTGTGAGGAAAGGAAAACAACAGGAATTTTTGAATTCCTGCGTATTTCACCGCACCAGTAAAAACCGTTGTAAAACGGCAGTGATATGTCCATAAGAACAATGTGCGGTTCAAAGCTGTTAATTTCGGAAATCACATTGCTGAAATCCTCTGCACATCTCACATCATATCCCCAGCTGCCGAGATGTTTTTTTACGGCAGATGCAATTCCCTCATCGTCCTCAACAATAAATATGCGATACATTTTCAATACTCCTTTATGTCAGATGAAAATATTATACCATTTTATGACTATATTTTCAACACCGCAACTTTTGCAATGTTGCAAGCAACTAAAACAATTAACATTGCATTTCTTATGTGGTATACTTACGTTAAATCTACTATATGGAGGAATTATTATGCCAATGCAGATGGGGTTCCGTTGGTATGGAAAGGACAATGACAAGATAACTCTGAGCGATATAAAGCAAATTCCTGGTGTTACATCTATCGTGTGGGCACTTCATCATAAGCTTCCCGGTGAAGTGTGGAAAATCGAAGAAATCGCCGAAGTGAAGCGTCAGCTTGATGAGTATGGCTTCAATATGGATGTTGTTGAATCTGTAAATGTGCACGACGATATAAAAATCGGCAAGCCCACAAGGGATACATACATTGAAAATTACAAGCAGACAATAAGAAATCTTTCTGAGTTTGGTGTAAAGGTAATCTGCTATAATTTTATGCCCATCTTTGACTGGACACGTTCAGATTTGTTCCATCCTGTAGGCGATGGCTCAACAGCACTTTACTATAAAAAGGATATGATTCAGGACGATTACAACGCAATGGCACAGTATATCCTGGGCTTTACCGAAAAGTACAATATGTCATTCCCGGGCTGGGAGCCTGAAAGAATGGCTGACCTTGACCGCCTTTTCAGTGAATATGCCGACGTTGACCACGAAAAGCTCTGGGCAAATCTGAAGTATTTTCTTGAAGCAATTATGCCGACTTGTGAAGAGTGTAACATAAAAATGGCAATACATATGGATGATCCGCCGTGGGATATTTTCGGTTTGCCACGTTTGCTCATAAACGAGGAAAACATAGACCGTTTCCTTAAAATGGTTGACCATCCCTGCAACTGCCTGACTCTATGCTCAGGCTCACTTGGCGCAAATCCTGAAAACAATGTCGCAGAAATCGTGAGAAAGCATTGTGACCGTATCGCCTTTGCACATATAAGAAACGTGAAGCATTTTGAAAACGGCGATTTCTCCGAAGCAAGTCACCGCGACTGTGACGGTGATACGGGCATCCTTGAAATACTGAAAGCGTACCACGATTGCGGCTATGAAGGATATATCCGTCCCGACCACGGACGTCATCTATGGGGTGAGGGTCCGGGAAATGTACGTCCCGGATACGGGCTTTATGACCGTGCACTTGGCATAATGTATATGCTTGGTGTGTGGGATATGCTGGACAGACTTTCCAAAAATAAAGGAGGCAATAGAAATGCTTGATCTTCCTCTCAATATTGATTACAATGGTAAGGTAGTTGTCATAACAGGTGCGGGCGGACTTATCTGCGGCGCTATGGCACGTGCATTTGCACAAAGCGGTGCAAAGGTTGCCGCACTTGACCTAAACGAAAACGCAGTAAAGGAGCTTGCAGCAAGCCTTGAAGCAGAAGGCTTTGTGTGTAAGGGATACAAGGCTGACGTACTTGATGCAAACGCACTTGAAGTCGTGCATCAGAAAGTAATCAGCGACTTTGGCAAGTGTGATATTCTCGTAAACGGAGCGGGTGGAAACAACCCCCGTGCCACGACCTCAAACGAGTATCAGCACGAAGCAACGGAGGAAGGTAAATCCTTCTTTGACCTTGAGCCTGACGGAGTGGATTTCGTATTCAAGCTCAATTTCCAGGGTACACTTATCCCGACTCAGATTTTTGCAAAGGATATGGTTGAGAAAAAGTCGGGATGTATTCTCAACATTTCCTCAATGAATGCCTATACACCGCTTACCAAAATTCCTGCATATTCTGCTGCAAAGGCGGGCATCTCAAACTTTACCCAGTGGCTCGCAACTCATTTTGCGGGAACAGGCATACGCTGTAACGCTATTGCCCCCGGTTTCCTCGTTTCAGCCCAGAATAAGGCACTCCTTTTCAACGAGGACGGCACCCCAACAGCACGTTCCGAAAAAATCCTGAACGGCACCCCAACAAAGCGTTTTGTTGACGCAGATGAGCTTCTCGGTGCAACACTTTTCCTTTGTGACAATCGTTCCGCTTCAGCAATTACAGGCGTCGTACTTCCCGTAGATGCAGGATTTTCGGCATATTCGGGAGTATAAATTACTTTCGTTTATTGATAAATTTCTCCACAAAAAGCACATTTCATCATCACGAGGAAATGTGCTTTCTCCCTTTTATAAGCCTATTCTGAACTATTTTTCGGCGCACAGCCGAAATGTTTTACGTATGCCCTGTAAAAAGCGGAGTAATCTCCGAAACTGCAGCTTTCAGCAGCATTTTGTGCCGAACAGCCGCTACGTATTTTTTCCTTTGCAGCAGTAAGTCGCTTCTTTGTTATGTATTCCCAGGGTGCAGCACCTGTTGCCTGTCTGAAAACACGGCTGAACTGTGACGTGCTCAAGTAAAAATGCTCAGCCAGCTTTGGTACGGAAATATCATCAAAAAGGTGATTGTTGACATACGCAACAACACGTTCGGCAGTGCTTGTCAGCTTCTGTTCAACGCTTCCTTTTTTGTCGTATGCATGGCTTATCATATCAAGCAATATCATAAGATGGGTTTTTATAGTAAGCTGTCTGTCATAATCTTCTGCAGCCTCACACATTTCAGCAAGCAGTTTGTGTACAAGTCCCGTATCAATTTCAGAAGCGTCAAGCATATTGTTTTTGCCAAGGTTACGCTGGGTAAATGCCTTTGTAAGTCTGCCCTCGGGGTCTATGTCAGCCGCAAAACCAACAGGGAAATTTATTGCGTAACGTTCATATTTTTCCTTGCCGACAATTTTAGGCTTGTGCGCCTCAGCAGGACGCATTATCATCAGACTGTTTTCGTCAAGAGGATATTTAGAGCCTTCAACAAGATACTCAACATTTCCCGAAACAAAGAAATATATCTCGCATTGCTCGTGAATGTGCATTGTAAATTCCTTATCGTCGGGACAATTATCAATAGCGTGTCTTATATAGATATCACCAAAGCGGTATTCGTTAAGCATAATCTCACCTCTGATTATATTGTAGCATATAATGCGTGAATTTGCAATATCTCTCGCTCAAAATAACAATGGAAATGCAAATTCGTTCGTGATAGAATTGAATCAACAAATAAAAACGGAGGGTACGTTTATGAACTTTAAATTAGCGGCATTTGCCGATGAGGCAGACGGCAGAATTTCCGAACAGATAAAGGCTATGACGGAAAACGGCATTGATTATCTCGAAATAAGAGGCGTTGACGGACAGAATATTTCCGAAATAACAAAGGAAAAGGCAAAGGAAGTCCGTAAGCAGCTTGACGACGCAGGTCTTGCAGTATGGTCACTCGGTTCACCATACGGAAAATTCGGTATGGGAGACGGTTTTGATGAGCATCTCGAATCTTTCAAGCGTGGACTTGAAACTGCGGATATACTCGGCGCAAAGCACGTCAGAATGTTCAGCTTTTACGTTCCTTCAGGCGAGGAGGAAAAGTACAGGCAAGAGGTTTTCAGAAGACTTGAATGTTTTATTGAAGCCGCAAAGAACAGCGACGTAATTCTTTGCCACGAAAACGAAAAGGGTATTTACGGCGATATGGCAGTACGTTGTGAGGAAATCCACAGGACATTCCCACAGCTGAAAGCAGTTTTCGACCCTGCGAACTTCATTCAGTGCGGACAGGATACCGTTGAAGCGTGGAAGCTTCTTTCGCCTTACGTTGAATATATGCATATCAAGGACGCTATGGCAGACGGTTCTGTTGTACCTGCTGGAAAGGGTATCGGAAATCTTCCTTATCTGCTTGAAAATTATAAGGGAACAGTTCTTACACTTGAACCGCATCTTTCCGTATTTGACGGCTTTGACAAGCTTGAAGGGGAAGAAAAAACAAAGATGGGTTACTGCTACCCAACATCGAGAGCAGCATTTGATGCAGCCGTAAACGCACTTAAAGATTTGATATAAAGGAGAATTGCTATGAATAAAATCAGACTTGGTATTGTTGGACTCGGCAATATGGGAAGCGGCCACTTCTATAATGTTTTCGGTGGTAAGTGTCCGTCTGTTGAGGTTACAGCCGTATGCGACATCAACCCGGAAAAGCTTGAAAAGGCAAAGGATTACCCAACAGTAACACGCTTCACCGACTGCAATGAAATGCTTGACAGCGGGCTTGTTGACGCAGTTCTTATCGCTGTGCCGCATTATGACCACCCAACAATTGCAATCGAATGCTTCAAGCGTAAAATCCACGTTCTCACTGAAAAGCCTGCAGGCGTTTATGCAAGACAGGTGCGTGAAATGAACGAAGCAGCTGAAAAGTCGGGTGTAAAGTTCGGCATTATGTTCAATCAGCGTACTAACCCGATGTACAGAAAAGCACGTGAAATCGTGCAGAGCGGCGAGCTTGGCGAGCTGAAAAGAATGGTGTGGATTATCACAAACTGGTACCGCACACAGGCTTACTACAACTCAGGCAGCTGGAGAGCAACCTGGAGCGGAGAGGGAGGCGGTGTACTTCTCAATCAGGCACCACATAATCTTGACCTCTGGCAGTGGATTTTCGGTATGCCTAAGAGAGTCCGTGCATTTTGTGAATTCGGTAAGTACCATAAAATTGACGTTGAAGACGACGTAACCATTTTCGGTGAATACGAAAACGGTGCAACTGCAACCTTTATTTCCACAACAGGTGATGCCTGCGGAACAAACCGCCTTGAAATCACAGGTGACAAGGGTAAAATCGTTATCGAACACGGAAAGCTCTGCTGGTGGAAGCTGGCTGTTCCCGAGCGTGAATTCTGCTTTACAGCAACAGAGGGCTTTGTTACCCCCGAAAACACCTACGAAGAATTTACCGCTCCCGAACCTGAGGGACACCCCGAAGTGCTTGAAGCCTTTGCACAGTCAATCCTTAACGGTACAGAAATGATTGCAAGAGGCGAGGAGGGACTTAATTCCCTTTCAATTTCAAATGCAGCATATCTTTCCACTTGGACAAATGACTGGGCAGAAATTCCTACAGATGAAGCACTGTTTGAAACTTATCTGAAAAAATGCTGTGCTGAAGAAAAATGCACAAAAAAATAACAACCGCTCACGTCGAAAATCTTGAAACACTTCGTGAGCGGTGGAAAGTAAGATGGTAAATTAAGACGTAAAATTCATATTATTCCAACTAAAACCGCCGCAATTTTTTACTGCGGCGGTTAAGTTATGTCTTAAATATCTTATCACAAAATCATTACAAAATAAACTGCATATGAGATAAGCATAAGTATACCTGCCCAACGCTTGAGAGACTGCGTTTTTATGCAGCACAGGAGAAGCATTACTGCAGCAATTATTGCAACAATTGTGTCGAAAATGAAGTTGCTTGCAAAAGGTACAGGAACTATAATTGCAGAAACACCTACAACAAAAAGAATATTGAAAATATTGCTTCCTACGATGTTGCCGATTGCAATGTCTGCATTGCCCTTTCTTGCAGCAGAAATGGATGTGAAAAGTTCTGGAAGGGATGTGCCGAGAGCAACGATTGTAAGACCAATAAAACGTTCACTTACTCCGAATGCTTCAGCAATTTTGGTTGCGGCATCAACTGTAACATTACTGCCAAGAACAATAAGTGCAAGACCGATTATCGTGAAAATAATTGCTTTTACAATCTTAATGTCCTTTTTCGGTTCGTCAGCCTGTTCGTCCATATTATCCTTAGCCATTTTGAAAAGATACATCATATATCCTGCAAAAGCTGCAAGCATAATGATACCGTCAATTAGTCCGATTTTACCGTCAAGTCCGAGAATAAGCAACAGCGCTGTTATTGCAATCATGAGCGGTGTTTCATATTTCATTGTTGACTTTGCAACAGCAAGAGTTGTTATTACCGCAGAAATACCGAGAATAATGAAAATGTTGAGAATATTGCTTCCTACGATATTTCCGATAGTAATGTCCGCATTACCGTTTATTGCAGCGGAAATACTTACTGCGGCTTCAGGGGAGCTTGTTCCCATTGCAACAATTGTCAGACCGATTACAAGCTGAGGAATACCGAATTTTGTAGCAATTCCGGATGCACCATCAACAAACCAGTCAGCACCCTTGATAAGCATTACAAAACCTAATGCTAAGAGCAAAATTTGAATAAGAATTTCCATATAATAACTCCTTTACCAAAACGTTACCGTATAATTGTACCACTTGTATGGAAAAGATTCAGTAAAGAAAATCCGTGTTCCGTATATTTGCGGAACACGGATTATTTATTCGTTTTCTTCACACATTCGATATCCTACGCCAAGCTCATTTATTATGTATTTGTTCTCACCTGGCTTTGAACCAAGCTTTTTACGGATATTAGCCATATTTACCTGAAGCTTTTTTATGCTTCCTGGGTCAGAGCCGCCCCAGATTGCGCGGATTATACTTGCATATGTAAGAACCTTTCCTGAATGAGCTGAAAGATAAGCAACTATATTGTATTCCGTCTGTGTAAGCTTGATATCATTGCCGCCTACTGTTACCATACGCTTGTCATAGTCAATTATAAGGTCGTGTAGAATATATTTTCCACCTGAAAGTGCACCGCTTTCAGCACTGTAACGGCTGTTACGCAGAGCTGCCCTTACACGTGCAAGCAGTTCATCTGTACCAAAAGGTTTTGTAATATAGTCATTTGCACCAAGGTCAAGTGCGGAAACCTTATCACTTTCCTGTGTTCTTGCAGACAGAACAATTATTGGAACTGCTGATATTTCGCGGGTATATTGAATAAATTCAAGTCCGTCTGCATCGGGAAGACCAAGGTCAAGAATTACAAGGTCGGGTATATGTGACGAATACATCAGTTTTCCCTCACGGCAGGTTCCTGCAACAAGCACCTGATAATTGTTTGCCTCAAGGATTGTTCTCACAAAGCTGAGAATGTTTGCTTCATCTTCAATTACAAGAAGCTTATATTTATTATTGCTCAATTTTATTCCTCCATTTCAAGGGCAAAACGGAACATTGCTCCGCCTGCTTTAAGATTTTCGGCAGTTATTACGCTGCCATGCGCCTTGATTATTGATGAGCACACAGATAAACCAATTCCCATATTGCTTCTTGAGCTGTCAGCAGGGACATCTGTCCGTTCAAGATAACCGTTGAAAAGATTTCCAATTCTGTCTTTAGGGATTCCACAGCCATTATCGGATATTTCGAATATAGCCAGATTATCCTTTGTTGTTACATTAAGATAAATTTCTGTCATACCTGTTGCGTGGAATACGGCATTTTCAAGAATATTTATTATAACCTGTTCAATAAGAAGAGCGTCCATAGGGATACTGATAAATTCATCAGGAATTGTGACATTTACTTTTTGTTCAGGGCAATGCTTATGGAACTTGAGTATTACAGCATCAATAAGTTCTTCAAGTACAGTAGGTGTTTTTATTACACGCACCTTTTCACTGTCAATGCGTGTAACAGAAAGCAGATTTTCAACCATTCTGTTGAGCCATTTTGAATCCTCGCGGATTTCCGACAGCAGCTTTATCTGCTGATCCTTGTCAAGCATATCGTAATTTTCAATAATTGCCGAGGTTGAGCCGCAGATTGAGGTAAGCGGAGTGCGCAGGTCGTGTGAAATTCCTCTCAGAAGATTTGCACGCATTTTTTCCTTTTCGCTTTCGGCATGGGCCTTTTGCTGTTCCTTTATCTGTGTTGTAAGGGTGCTTGTCATTATTGCAATAATCAGCATAACAATTACCGAAACTACACATTCGGGGGAAATCAGGTCAAAAGCATAATACGGGAAAGTGAATGCATAATTTACCGCAAAAACACTTACCACAGATGAAACTATCCCAATAAGATAACCATTTGTTTTCAGAGAAATAAGGAATATTCCAAGAACAAATATCATCGGAATAAGAGAGTCAACACCAAAAACTTTTTTAATCAGCATATTTATTGCAAAAGCTGCCACCAAAACGATTACAGCCAATAGAATATCTTTAAGTTTAGCTTTGATATTATCCATATATCAACCTTCAATCTCAAATTATAGTTTTATCAATGAAATCAATTATAAGCCAAGTTACATATATTGTCAACAGCTATAAATACCTGTTATATCAATTCTTTGCCGCATCTTTGCCGATTAGCTGTTATAATGTATTTCGGAATGTTAAAATAACGCCATATTCCATAAAATGTATATTTTAATGAAAGGGTTTTTAATTATGGATATTTTTGACGTGCTGACATTGATTGGTGGACTTTGTCTTTTTCTGTTCGGTATGAATGTTATGGGACAAGCACTTGAAAGACGTGCGGGCAACAGCTTGCAGTATCTTCTCGGAAAGCTTACCACAAACAAGGCGGCAGGACTTCTTACAGGTCTTGGTGTTACCTCAGTTATTCAAAGCTCATCTGCAACAACAGTTATGGTCGTGGGTTTTGTAAACTCAGGACTTATGACGCTTAAACAAGCTATCAACGTAATTATGGGTGCAAATATCGGTACAACTGTTACTGCGTGGATTTTGAGCCTTGGCGGTATCGAAGGTGACGCACTGTTCCTTCAGCTTCTAAAGCCGATGTCATTTACACCGATTCTTGCGCTTATTGGCATAATCTTTTATATGTTCTGTAAGAGTGACAAGAAAAAGGATACGGGTACAATTCTCCTCGGATTTGCAGTACTTATGTTTGGTATGGATATTATGACGAATTCCGTTTCGGGACTTGCTGATGTACCTGCCTTCCAGCAGCTTTTCATTATGTTCAAGAATCCTATACTCGGCGTACTTGCAGGTGCAATCCTTACCGCAATCATTCAGTCCAGCTCAGCTTCTGTAGGTATTCTTCAGGCACTTGCCGCAACAGGACAGGTTTCCTACGGTGCAGCAATTCCTATTATTATGGGACAGAATATCGGTACTTGTATCACAGCTATTCTCTCTTCTTTCGGCACAAACAAGAATGCTAAGAGAGCAGCACTTGTTCACCTTTCCTTTAACGTAATAGGTACAATTGTGTGGCTTACGGTATTTGCAATTGTAAAATATCTTGTTCAGCCTGTATTATTTGATGAATCTGCTTCTCTTGCAGGCATTGCTGTTGCTCACTCAGCATTCAACATTGCTTGTACATTCCTGCTTCTTCCGATGTCTTCACTGCTTGAAAAGCTTGTATATAAGCTTGTTCCAGAAACAAAGCAGCCGGAAGAAGTCACAGAGCTTGATGACAGACTTCTTGCTACACCATCTCTTGCACTTGAAAGATGTCACGCACTGGCTTCCGATATGGGAAGATGTGCAGTAATATCAATCAATGATGCAATCAAATGTCTTAGTGATTTTTCGACTGATTACATAGATGGTATTAAGGCTTACGAAGAAAAAACCGACCATTATGAAGACATTATCGGAAGCTATATTGTAAAACTTAGTTCTGCACAGCTTACGGTTGCTGAAAGTAATGAGTCTGCCAAGCTGCTTAAAATTATCGGTGACTTTGAAAGAATATCTGACCATAGTATGAATATTGTTCAGTCTGCGGAAGAACTTTCTGCAAAGAAAATGACTCTTTCCGATGCAGCAAAGGCAGAGCTTGCGGTTCTTACTGAAGCAGTGAATGAAATACTTGGTCTTGCTTGCAAAGCTTTTACAGAAAATGACATTAAGGCGGCAAGAGATGTGGAGCCTCTTGAAGAAATTATTGATACTATCAAGGAACAACTCCGTACAAATCATATCAAGCGACTTCAGCAGGGCGAATGCAGTATAGAAGGCGGGTTTGTGTGGTCTGACCTTCTGACAAATCTTGAAAGAACATCCGACCATTGCTCTAATATTGCAGCTTGTGTAATTGATGCAGCTGATATGGATTTGCATCGTTCCGTTCGTGAGATGAAATCCGACAGCCCTTATTACAAACAGAAATATCAGCTCTACGCTTCAAAATATCTAAAATAATGTAAATATAGAAAAACATCCTTCAGTTATGTTGAAGGATGTTTTTGTTTTCTCAGTTTTCCAGTTTTTTAACTGCTTCCTTGAGCAATTCGATAATCGGCAGGTGCTGAGGACAGACAGCTTCGCACTGACCGCATCCAATACAGGCGGAAGCCTTTCCCGAATAGCCTGTAAGACTTCCGTAGAAAAATTTGGGACGATTATCCTTGGGGAATTTTCTTGCTGTGTTCACCGCACCGAAAATATCGGGAATATGTATATTCTGCGGACATCCGTCAACACAATAGCGGCAGGACGTACATCCGATAAGCGGTGTTGCAAGCATCTTTTCAAGTACCTTGTCAATTGTTGCCTTGTCGTCGTCGGTAAGCGGCTCGAAATCTGTAAATGTGGCAAGATTATCCTCAACCTGTTCCTCGTTGGACATACCGCTGAGAATTGTGCCTATTCCGTCAAGACTTCCACAGAAGCGCATTGCCCAGGAAGCCGCTGATTTATCAGGACGAACAGCCTTGAACATTTCTTCAAGGTCAGGAGAAAGGTTAGCAAGGGTGCCGCCCTTGACAGGCTCCATAATTATCATCGGAATTTCTCTCTCAAACAGAATTTCGTAGAGTCTGCCCGAATGTACAACCTGATTGTTCCAGTCGGCATAGTTAAGCTGAATTTGCACAAATTCAACCTCCGGGTGCTTGTCAAGTACCTTTTCAAGCAGCTCAGGCGTACCGTGGAAGGAGAAACCGAAATGCTTGATTTTACCTTCCGATTTCTTGTTCATACACCAGTTGAAGCAATCCAGCTTTTCATACACATCATAGTTTGCTCCGTCCTCAAGGCTGTGGAGAAGATAATAGTCAAAGTAATCAAGTCCCGTGCGTTCAAGCTGTTCGCTGAACACTCTGTCACGGTCATCAAGCGTCTTTATCGCCCAGGCAGGAAGCTTTGTAGCAACGGTAAAAGCATTTCTCGGATAACGCTTTGCAAGCACTTCCTTGACAGCCTTTTCCGAGTTGCCGCCGTGGTAAACGTAAGCGGTATCAAAATAATTGAAGCCTGCCTTCATATAGCGGTCAACCATATCGCATACACGTTCAAGATCAATTGCACCGTCTTTTTCAGGCAATCTCATAAGTCCAAAACCAAGTTTCGGCATTTTTGTTACATCAAGACTCATTTCATTTTCCTCCTTAATTATATTTTGTCCGTACATTTCTTTTCAAAAGCATATCACAAGTCAAACAAAATTGCAAGATGAAGTGGACTTTACAGCAGCCTGTTCTTTAATACCTTCTGAATTGAGTAGGCGTCATCCCTTCATATCTCCTGAAAAGCTTGCAGAAATAACTTCCCGTGCAGAAACCTGTTTGTTCGGCAATTTCCTCAACTGACAGGTTTGTATCCGTAAGCAGTTCTTTTGCTGCCTGAATTCTACGTTTCGCCGTATATTCCATAGGACGTGAATTGAGTGTTGAACGGAAAAGACGGCACAGGTGCTGTTTTGATACTCCTGCAACATCACAAAGCTGTTCCATAGTTATCTCATCAGTGTAATTGGCATTTATGTAATCAACCGCCATAATAACCGCTGAGTTTGCAGTAACAGCCGTTCCTGCTTCTGTTGCAAGTCTGTAGAATTCAATGAGAAAATCGTACAAGTAACCCGAAGCACGATAGTTCCCGTAAATTTTGTCACTCATAAGTGCATCGTGCATTTTTCGGAAGTGATGCTCAAGCATTTTCACATCTCCGAGTTCAAAGAAGCAAAGTCCGTCAAAGTCAAAATGCAAAAACAATTCATCAAGAGCAGACCCCGATGGTACTATCCAGTGAATATCCCATATTTCTTCATTTGGATAATATTCATGCGGCAAGCCGGCGGGAATAAAAATTGCTGTATACGGTGCAATTGTCTTTTTCTTTCCGTTGTAAAGAAATGTTCCGCTCCCCTTGGTGCAGTATAGTATCTGCGGAAATCCGAATCCTTCTTCTCTTACAATATGTGGCTGTAAATCATGCAAGCCCATATTGACAAGATATATCGGCAATGCACTTTCCGTGCTTATAATTGGAAAGTCGTAGAAATGCATAAATTTCATCTCCATGTTCATATTGTTATATTTTAATAATATCATTTATTGACTTGCCTGTCAAATGAATTTATAATAATATCAGAAAGGGGCGTTACTTATGAATATATCTTCAATTGCAAAAAAACATTCTGCCAAAAGTAAAATGATTTTTCATGAAAATCCTGAACAGCTTCATATCGGTACACTCAGTCCGCATTGTTATTTTATTCCCTTTGATAAATCACAAAATCCATTCGACAGCAGGGAAACATCTTCACGTTTTGAACTCCTCAACGGCAGTTGGAATTTCAGATATTACGAAAGTATAATTGATATGGAAGATGATTTTGTTTCTGTAAAATCGGAAACTACAATTCCGGTACCGTCAAACTGGCAGCTTCAAGGCTATGACAAACCACAGTATACGAATGTTTGTTACCCGATTACATATGACCCGCCGTATGTTCCTGACGATATACCTGTCGGTGTGTACAGCAGAAATTACAGTTACAGGCCTGACGGTATGCGTAAAATCCTGACCTTTGAAGGCGTTGACAGTTGTATGTATCTTTACATTAACGGAGTATTCGCAGGATATACTCAGGTTTCGCATATGACATCGGAATTTGATATTACTGATTTTCTGCACGAGGGAGAAAACAGCATTGTTGCCGCCGTACTGAAATGGTGCGACGGAACATATCTTGAAGATCAGGATAAATTCAGACTGTCAGGAATTTTCCGTGATGTATATATTTTGTCACGTCCTGAAAACAGATTGAAGAATTACCGCGTAATTGCAAATCCTGCATCTGAAGGAAAAGGAATTCTGACCATTACAACTGAAGGAAGTTCAGCCAAGGTTAAGCTTTATGAGGGTGAAAAGCTTATATGTGAGGGATATGCAGAAGAAAATATGCCTTTGATTATGAAGGTTGAAGAAGTGCATTTATGGTCAGCTGAAATACCTTATCTTTATAATCTTGTTGTTGAAACCGATACTGAAATTATTGGCGAAAAGGTTGGCTTCCGAAATATCTTTATTGAGAACGGTGTTGTGAAAGTCAACGGTAAAGCGGTTAAATTCCGTGGTGTAAACAGACACGACAGCTATCCCGATACTGGGTATTACGCTTCCGTACAGCAAATGCGGTCAGACCTTGAGCTTATGAAAAAGCACAATATAAACGGTATCAGAACATCACATTATCCGAATTCACCAGTATTCTATCAGCTCTGTGATGAGTACGGCTTCTACGTGATTGACGAAGCTGACCTTGAAATGCACGGTTGTGTTGAAGCATACAACGATTTCAAGTGGAGCAAAGGTTATGATGGAATTGCACTTTTGGCAAGTGATGAGAGGTTTGAAAAAGCAATCGTTGACCGTTCAGAGTTAATGGTTAATCGCGACGTAAACCGCACTTGTATTGTTTTCTGGTCTCTTGGCAACGAAAGCGGATACGGTACAAATCTGCTTTCAGCGGCAGAATATATCAAGGCATTTGATGATACAAGACTTGTGCATTATGAAAGCACCCATAAGCTGGATGATACATCTGACAGTGTGCTTGATGTTGTATCTCAGATGTATACATCAATTGAGGATATGAAAAAATTCCTTGAGGATAAAAACGAAAAGCGTCCGTTTATTCTTTGTGAGTATTGCCACGCAATGGGCAACGGACCAGGCGACCTTGAAGATTACCACAATATGTTCCATTCAGATGAACGCTTCTGCGGAGGATTTATCTGGGAATGGTGCGACCACGGCTTCTCTCTTGGGAAAACCGATAATGGAAAAGAAAAATTCGGTTACGGCGGAGATTTCGGTGAACGTCATAATGACGGCAATTTCTGTATGGACGGTCTTGTTTATCCCGACCGCCGTGTGCACACAGGGCTTCTTGAAGCAAAGCAGGTTTACCGTCCTGTACGTGTTGAAAAAGGGAATACCCCGGATGAATTTATAATAAGGAATATGCTTTGCTTTGAAAATGCAGGAGATATTCTTGATGGCAGATATGAGATTACCTTTGACGGCGGGGTATATGCGGAAGGCGAATTTGATTTCAACGTTGAACCTATGGGAGAAACTGTTGTAACAATTTCCGCAGCCGCTGAAAAATACGAAAAATACGATAGAACAGCTTACATCCGCTTTGTTTTCACAATGAAAAACAGTACAAGCTGGTGTGAAAAGGGATACGAAGTGTGTTTTGACCAGCTTATACTTAATGAGGTTGAAGTTTGTAATGAGAAAAAAGCTTGTGAAAAGGCTGAGTATACCGATGCACCGCTTTATATTGCAATTTTGGCAAATGATACAGAGTTTCGTTTCAACAAGCGTACAGCCGCCTTTGAGTCCATTAAGCATAATGGTACGGAAATTCTCGACAAGCCGATGCAATTCAATTTCTTTCGTGCACCTACCGATAACGATGTTATGAAGCATGATTGGTACAGAGCTCATCTGAATGATTATGTTGTTAAGGTTTACAGCATAGATGTGTGCGAGAACAATGGAAATGTAATCATAAAGGTAAAACAATCATTTGGCTGGAGTATATATCAGCCGTTTATACGTGCTGAGGTTGAGTATTCGATTGACGGAAACGGCGAACTTGCTGTAAGAGCAGACATTGAGACATCCGATAAAATTGAATTTCTTCCTCGCTTCGGTCTGAGATTGTTTGTGCCGAAAAGCTTTGATTCTGTGGATTATTTTGGTTACGGTCCTTATGAAAGCTATATTGACAAGCATCAGGCATCTTATATTGGTAACTTTACTGCAAATGTCAGCGAAATGTACGAGGATTACACAAGACCACAGGAGAATTCCTCGCATTATGGCTGTAAGTATATGTGTCTGACAGACGGAAATGTGAAGGTGCGTTTTGAAGGCGGAAAGGATTTTTCTTTCAATGTTTCTGAATATACACAGGAGGAACTTGCGGAAAAACGTCATAATTTCGAACTGGATAAGTGCGAAAGTAATGTGGTTTGCGTGGATTATAAAATGGCAGGTGTTGGTTCAAATTCCTGTGGTCCTGCACTTGCTGAAAAGTATCGTGTTCCGCTTCCGAGTTTTACCGCTGAATTGAAAATAAGAGTATTCTGAAATGAATAAATAATAATGGCAGATATAAGTTTGTATCTGCCATTGCTGTTTACTTAAATATAAAGGAAGAATAAAACAACTGTTTTCAGAAAACGTATAGATTGCCGATTTTACGTTATTTGTGTATAATGGATTTTTTGTATACATATGATAACGTTTTCAATGTTGTATTGTGCAAAATGACTATAAATTTGTGACAACTTTGTGAAATAAAGAGAAAAGCTTCATAATTTAACTAAAAACTCTTGATTATTACGTTAATTTATAGTTTAATTATAAACAAGGGTGAAGTAAACTTTTTATCAGATTTAGTGACATTATTACGTTTAGCCCGATTTACGTTAACGCAAGATGAATATGCTTGCAATTTTAAGGGAGGAAATTTATCATGAAGGTAAAAAAGATTCTTTCTGCTGCAATCTGTCTTGCTATGACAGCAACAATGTTTGCTGGTTGTAGCGAAGAAGGCGGCACAACAGACAATGGCGGCAATGCAGGCGGCAACGCTCCTGTAGCATCTGCTGACGGCAAGATTCTCAAGTCTATTGCTGACATCGACACAGAAGCACTCAAGGGTACATCCATTACTCTTTACACACACGGTGGTAACAGAGTTCTCGGCGAAGAAAAGAAGGATGCTGACGGTAACACATACCGTGACGAATCCTATGCTTACCTGAAGCACCTTGCTGAAAAGTTCGAAGGCGAGTACGGCGTTCACGTTGACCTCCAGGTTAACTCCACAGAAGATGACATCCGTCCACTTCTCCAGACAGCTGACCCATCTATCGACATCTACACATCTCCTAACTGGAGCATCGAAGAATGGCAGCAGTACGCTGAACCATACTGCACAATTGATGAAGCTAAGGAACTTTACGGTGACTACGCTGAAACAATGTACAATGATGGTACATACATCTACGCTCTTATGCCTGCAAAGACATACAACAACGCTGTAGTTTACAACGAAGAAACAATCAAGAAGCGTTTGGTGGTTTATCATTCTCAGACTTCTCCGCAATCAAGAGCGTTGGTTACGATGCAATCCCAACAACACAGGCTGAATTCGAAGACCTCTGTACAAAGCTCAGAGAAGCTGGCATTGACCCAATCGCAATGCACAGAGTTGAAAACTGGCCTCTTTCTACAATCAATGACTTTGCTAACTATGTAGCAGGCAGAAACGACGCTTACCAGAGCATGCTCAAGAGCGACACACCATTCAGCGACAGCGAACCAATGGGTAAGACAATCAAGATGTACACAGAATGGAAGTCCAAGGGCTTCTTCGAAGCAGACATCTACACAGACTTTGGTGTAGCTATGGACGTTGTAGGTAACGGTAAGGCTGGTATGATGCTCTTCGGTGCATGGGTAGTTCCACAGATCCAGGGCCGTGTTCCAGAAGGAACAGATCCATCCGTAATCAAGTTTGCTCCAGCTCCTGACTTCGGCAATGGCCAGTATGTAATGGCTTCCGCAGCAGACAGCTACGCAATCAACAAGGGCTCTGACAACAAGGATGCTGCAAGACTCTTCATCGAATACATCTCTGAAGATGCTCAGTACCTTGCTGATAGCGGTTATATCGCAATGAAGAAGGGTGTTACACCTGTTGTTCCTGACCTCTACAAGCTTATCGACGATGCAGTAGAAGCTGGTACATGTAAGGTTCTCTTCGCTTACGCTACAAACGCTAACTCCATGAACAACGAAGCAGTTCTTACAGAAGCAAGCCTCCTTGCTGACGTTAAGTATGTTGGTAACCTCTACGACGTTATCGACGTAACTAAGGAAGCTGACTGGGCTGCATACGATGCTCAGGTTGAAACACAGAACAAGGCATATGTTCAGGCAAGAGAAGATCTCGGCGTTGCTTGGGATGACACTCTCTAATCAAAAGTAATTTATCTGAAGCTTGGGCGGTATGTAATGTACCGCCCAAATTCGTAATCAAAAGGTGAGGTAATATGAAAAGTAAAAGCAGATCCTTGTTCATAATCCTGTTTCTTGCACTGCCGCTTATTCATCTGATTATTTTCTCATACGTGCCGATTATCGGTAACTTTGTCCTCAGCTTCACAAACTGGAAGGGCTTCGGTGAGATTGAATTCATAGGAATAAGAAACTACCGCAAGCTGTTTACAAATCCTGAATATATTTCAATGTTCAAAAACTGCTTCTGGTACTTCCTTGCTGCAATTCCGCAGCTTATTTTCGCATTTTTCCTTGCAGTTATCGTTAACGGTAAGTTCAAGGGCCTCAATATCTTCAAGGGAATTCTTATTATTCCGTATCTTCTCAACGGTGTAATTATTTCTACTATTTTTATCATTTTCTTTAATGGTGATGGTACACTCAACACCATTCTCGGTGCACTCGGACTTGACGCACTTCAGCATAAGTGGCTTCAGGACCTTGAGCTTGTAAACCCTGCTGTTGCGTCAATCAGTATCTGGAGATACTACGGAATGAACTTCATTATGTTCTTCGGTGCACTCCAGTCTATACCAACTGAGCTTTATGAAGCAGCAACACTTGACGGCTGTACAAAGATGCAGGAAATCAGATATATTTCCATTCCGTCAATCAAGAAGGTACTTTTTATCAATATCCTTCTCAGTGTTTCAGGTTCAATTCAGGTATTCGAAATCCCGTACATTATGCTCAACGGAAGCAACGGTACAGGTACACCTGTTATAATGATTCAGCAGAGTATGTCCGAAAACAGAGTAGGCTTCGCTGCCGCTCTCTCGGTAATGGTATTCGTTATCGTACTTATAGTTGTCGGTCTTCAGAAGCTGCTTGTAAAGGAGGATTGACATGAGCGTATTTGATAATGAAGGCAAAAAAACCAAAAAGAAAAGCAATGATGATTTTTCATATATGGCGAGAGAAACACTTGCGTATAAAATCGTGCGCTATGTATTCCTTGTTTTGGCAAGTTTGTTTGTAATCATTCCGCTTATTCCGCTTATTTTTATGGCATTCAAGACAGGTGCGGAATATTCAAGCACAAGCGTACTTGAAGCACCAAAAAGCTTTTTCAATTTTTATAATTTCAAGTATGCTCTTGATGTTGGTAATCTTGGTAAGGCTTTCCTCAACACAGCTATCATTCTGACAATTTCCCTTGCAATTCAGGTTACACTGACAGCAATGGTTGCATATGTTCTCGGTCGTTTTGAGTTTATGGGTAAGAAAATTGTAAAGACACTCTTCACTCTTACAATGTTCATTCCGATTGTTGCAACTCAGACACTTGTGTTCAGAATGATGTATGCTGCAAAGCTTGTAAATACAATGTGGAGTTTTATTCTTCTTTATTCAGGCGTTGGTATTGTAGGTATCTACATTATGCTTAATCAGCTTGAAAGTATTTCCAAGGAAATCGACGAAGCCGCTCTTATTGACGGTGCAGGCTATTTCCGCACATTCGCAACAATCGTATTCCCGCTTATGAAGCCGGCTTGTACAACACTGATTATCATTAACGGTATCGGTCTTTACAACGACTTCTATATTCCTAACCTCTACCTGAACCGTGATGTTCAGACATTTACTGTTGCGCTTTATAAGTTTTTCGGTTCAATGGCAACACCTTTCGAAATCGTTGCCGCAGCAATTATCATCGGTATGATTCCGATTATGATTGTGTTTATTTTCCTTCAGAAGTATATCTACAATGGCCTTGCAGGCTCTGTTAAAATGTAATTCTGTTGGTAATCTTCCTGAAGTAAATGTATATACGTTCAAAGCAAAACTCATTTTTATGGGTTTTGCTTTTGGCGTTATTTGAGTAGGAGGCAGACTGATGAAAAAAAGCAAGTTTACGCTTACAGCACTGATGTCGGCAATACACCTGATTTTTGTTCTGAGTATTGTGTGCTTCGGAACAATATTCTTGTCGCTTGGAATACTGCTGATTCCAGCATTGACATCAGCGTTTATCGTCGGCAAGGATGTAATCTACAAACGCTATGACGTGTATGACGGACTTATAAAGAGATTTTTCAAAGGACTTGCTTCCGAAATGAGAATGATGAGATATTTTCCTTTGCAGATGATTATAGTAATTCAGCTTGCAGGAATGTATGCCGCTGAAAAAGTAGGAATGAATTTCCTTATGTATCTTATGATAGCCTGCATTTCATTTGTGCTGACACTGATTGTATATGTTGTAACTTATCATATTTTTTACAGTGAAAAGCCAACGGTAACGGAAGTTCTTATCGCAATGTTCTATCGTGTGCATTTTTTTCTTCTTGTGTGGGTTGCGATGCTTTTGATTGTAACTCTGTTCAGTATAAAGTTAATGGGCTTGCTTGTGCTTGTCGGCACAATAATTATTCTGCTTGTAGAAGCAGTAGCATTTCTTGGTGTAATAAGCTTTAAAAAGCTCAGAGACGAGCTTACTGAAGAAGAAAAAGAATATTTTGGGGAAGAAGTATTGAAAAAAATATAAAACAACAGCACCGCTGAATTCAGTTCAGCGGTGCTTATTTTATATTCTTTGTACAGAATTCTTGATTTCGAGAGTGCCGTTTAAGCTCCTGGTTTCAGTTCTTTTGGACGGATTATTTATCCTGTCAATAAGCTGCGAAACAGCAATATCTGCAAGTTCATCAGCATCAATGCTGATGGTTGTTATCTGCGGCTCGGCAATTTCCGAAATAAGGAAATTATCATATCCCACAACAGAAATATCATCAGGTATGGAGTAACCCATATTCTTGAGTTTTCTGATAGCAGCAAAAGCAATTTCATCGCAGTTGCAGACAAATGCAGTAGGCATTTTCGTTGGAAAATCCATTTCACCGAAGTCCATATTGTCATCCTTGCGGTCATCGATAATCCATTCCTCACGGATAGACAGATTGTTTTCAAGCATTGCCCTTGCGTATCCATTGAAACGGTCATAAATACTTGATGTTGCAAGTCTTGTACCTATAAATCCAATTTCCTTGTGACCGTTTTCAATAAGATGTTTGGTAATTCGATAAGCACCTGAAATACCGTTTGAAATAACACAGTCAGCATCAACTTCAGGTATGTAATAATCCAGCAGAACAATATTGGTTGTTATTCCCATAAGCATTTTCAGATATTCAGTAGAAACCTGTCCGAGGGAAATAAGTCCTGAAATTTTCCCGTTTGCAAGAATATTCGGCGGAATAAGTGCAGCTTCTTCATCATCACCGATATTTTCCTGAATGCAACTGATATTGTCCTGCTTCAGACGTTTCATAATACGGTTTGAAAGTGCTGAGTAGAATGTACCGACAGGAGTAAGGAATTTCTCGGGAATAATAACTCCTATGTTGCCTATATTTTCAGCTTGAACATATTTAGCAGCAGTAATATATCCCATCTCACGGGCAGTATTTTTTATCTTTTCACGCAGTTCATCACTTACACCGTCCTTGCCGCTGAGAGCTTTTGAAACAGTAACGTTGCTTGTACCGCATTTTTGGGCAATATCACTTAATGTAACCTGTTTTCTTGCCATAATAATTTCCTTCCGCAATGATTATATGAAACGTTTAAGCTAATATAATTATAACTAATTTACTTAAAATTGTCAATAGATTTAAGTAAAATTAAGCAAAATAAAAACAAGCTGTCAGTAATATCAAACAGCTTGTAATTATATTATTCAAACGGAGTAAATTTAACCCATTCATATTCAGCGGAAAGAGGCATATTTGTATCGTCAAAAGCATTCAGCCAGCCATCAACGCCTTTGCCGCACCATGCATTCATCATAATTTTGCCTTCTGTAACAGGTATGCTTTCCGATGCACTGTAAACTTCAACTCCGTCAACAAACCATACTATTTTATCCTCGTGCCATTCAAATGCGTAAGTGTGAAAATCCTCCGCAGCATCAAAGCCGAGGTCGTGCATATACTCGTGATTACCCTTGCTGTCGGTGAAATAATTGAACTGTACTTTTGTAGTGTCCTTACCAAGTATTTCAATATCTATTTCGTCCCATGGATTACCGTCTGTAGGCCCTGTATACGTAAAGAATGATGATACGACACCATCGTTTTTAATAGCCTTCATTGATACCTCGTAACGTCCGTAGCCGTAGAATTCGGTGCTTCTGAATTCACCTCCTGCATAAGGTATACCGTCTGTTTCAAGTAAATCCTTGTCAATGATAAGCTGCATTTTTCCGCCGTTGAAGGTAACATTCGATTTTCTCCAGGTTACATTGAACATACTGCCGTTTGTCCAGCCGTCAGCACATTCCCATTTTTCAGGCTTACCGTTTGTAAATTCAGCATAAACAGAACCGTCATCAGTTTCTGTAACTGACGCATTTTCAGTTACAGGCTCATCGACATTATTTTTACAGCCAATAAGCAATACAGCTGACAGTAAAAGTACAGAAATAAAATGGATTTTCCTCATAATAATTCCTCCCTATCAAGCTTATGACAATATTGTAACACTTTGTGTAAAACTTTTATATCAATTTATTGCTGTAAATGTCATATTTATGACTATGTTTTATGATATGAATATGATGTAATAGATAAATTTGTGATATTACTTTTGCAATATATATGTTATATTAAAGCTATGAAAAATGAAAGGAACGGTGAATTATGTTAAAGAGCAAAGGCTTTTACAAGGGCGTGAATTTAGGCGGTTGGTTTTCACAGTGTGATTACAGCGAAGACAGGCTGAATAATTTTATTACAGAAACTGACTTTGAAAAAATAAGTCATTGGAAGATTGACCACGTCCGAATTCCTGTTGATTATAACATATTTGAAAATGCTGATGGAACATATAGAAATGACGGATTTGAAAGAATTGACCGTGTATTTGAATTATGTGAAAAATATGGGCTTAACGCTGTACTTGACCTTCATAAAACAGCAGGCTTTTCCTTTGATTATTACGGAGAAAATGAAAGCGGTTTTTTTGACAGCAAGGAATTACAGGAACGCTTTTACAGGTTGTGGGAAAAGTTTGCACTACGATATGGAAACCGTCCCGACAGCATTGCGTTTGAATTGCTTAATGAAGTTACCGATAAGGAATTCATTGAAAAATGGAACAGCATTGCAGAAAACTGTATAAAGCGTATAAGGGTGTATGCACCAGATACAGTTATTCTTGTAGGAAGCTACTGGAACAACAGTGCTGAAGCTGTAAAAGATCTTGCAAAGCCTTATGATGATAAGATTGTATATAACTTTCATAGCTATGATCCGCTTAAATTTACTCATCAGGGGGCTTACTGGACAAATATGATTGACCCGGATGAGAGAATTGCTTTTGAAGAAAGCGATGTTACAGTGGAATATTTCGAAAATTTTTTTGCATCAGCAATTGAAGCAGCCAAGAAAAACGGTACGACCCTTTATTGCGGAGAATATGGTGTCATTGACAAGGTTTCACCTGAGGATACACTCAAATGGTTCAAGTGCATAAATGCGGTGTTTGAAAAGCACGGTATTGCAAGAAGTGCATGGAGCTATAAGGAAATGGACTTTGGACTTTCAGACACAAGGCTCAATGGTATCCGTGATGAACTTCTGAGATATCTGTAATTGAATAAAATGAGAGCGGATGATGACCTCCGCTCTTTTTTATTGTCCATATAACAGAGATAATCCCTGCTTCGTGTTGAAACAGGGATTATCAGAAGGAAAATTATGAGGATTTATTTATCAGGAGAACTTCTCTTGGATAACGTGGTTGAGGTCATCAACAGTTGTCTGTGTAAGAGCACTGATTTCTTCTCTTGTTACATTCCAGTCCTTGCCGCTGAAGGAAGCCTGCTTGATGGAGTCATCGACGATAGCAGCAACTTCAGTTGGAAGTCCCATATGGAGGCTTACAACAGGGTTAGCGTCGGTAAGTTCTCTTACCTTGTACCACATTTCAAACATTTCATCTGTCCAGCCGTAGTCTTCACGGTACTGCTTTTCTGTGATAGCAAGAGCATTTTCGTCCTTTTCAGCAATAAGCTTACACTTGATGAATGCAGCTGCGCCTTCAGGGTTTTCTGCACCCTTACAAAGCGCATAAGCGTCCATATTTGCAGGGAGATAATATTCATCAGCGTTAGGGTCACGAGGCATTGGAACAAACATGATTTCGCCGGGTTCACCGAACTTGGAAAGGTCAGCCTCCCAGAGTGCCCATGTAGCGCAAGGCCAGAAAAGTGTCTTACCCTCAGCAATACGCTGTGGCTGTTCTGTCCAGTTGAATTCAGCCTTAGGGAGCGGCAGGTCAGCCTTCTTGAGCTCGTACATAAAGTTTTCAGCACGTTCAAGCTCAGCACTGTCAATGTTGTTCTTTACAAGACCGTTTTCCATAGCAATAGGAGCAACACCCGTTGTAAGAACAAACTGTGTTTCAAAATACCAGCTGTCGTAAGCAAACTGGTCAGCTTCACGGTCGCAGTATTCAAGGCACATCTCACGGAAAGTATCCCATGTCCAGTTGCCTTCAGCAAGAAGCTCAGCCGGATCTGTAAGACCGTTTTCTTCCATTGTCTTCTTGTTATAGATCATAAGACACTTGGAGTCTGTGTTTACAGGAGCAACGTAGTGCTTTCCACCCATAACATGAGCATTTGCAAGCTTCAGCGCACCCTCTGTCCAGAGTGACTCATCCTCAAAATCAAGATAGTCATCAAATGGCTGGAACATTCCGTCTACAACCTTGCTTGGGAAAGTATCAAATTCCTGAGCAGGGAAAAGGTCAGGAGCAGAGCCGCCGAGAACCATTGTGGAAAGGTCTGTGTAGCGGTTTTCCCATGTTGTAGGAATATATTCGATTTTTCCGCCGTACTTTGTTTCAAAAAGCTCAAGAGCAAAAAGCTTTGGCTTACCCTTATCAGGGTTGATATCGTAGGTAGCGAGCCACTTTACTGTTCCGTTTTCAAGCTTCTCGTCAGCAATTTCAACTTCCTGAACAGCAGCCTGATCTTCTTCGCTGAGCTGCTTAGGTGCGGTTGTTGCACTTGTAACCTCTACGTCGCTTGCAATGCCGTCATCAGTGCTGCAGGCTGCAAATGTGCTGAGCATAGCAAGTGCAGAAATCATTGCGGTAATTTTCTTGATATTTTTCATATTGGACACTCCTTTGAAAATAAGTTTCCGTTTACTGTGATTATACTTTATCACAGCTTGATGCACAATAATATAACAATCTTGCACTTTTTGTTATATTGTTGCAGGTAATTGCAAGCTGTGTTTTTTTACTTTGTGTTGACATAAAGCAGAAAAATATGGTAAAATAAATTAGAATTTTGTGCAACCTTTTTGCAGGGTAAACAGTGTTAATGTCAGGAGGTCAGATTTGGCAGTATGGAAAATATGACGGCAGAGAAGCTGTTGGAGAAATATTCGGATATGGTGTACCGTATTGCTTATGCACGTACACAAAATACTTATGACGCTCAGGACATTACGCAGGAGGTGTTCCTGAAGTACATAAAATCGGGTAAGGAATTTACCGATGAGGAGCACCGTAAAGCATGGCTTCTCAAGGTTGCTGTAAACACGGGTAATACTTTTGTAAAAGCAGCATGGTTCAGACATCGTGCGGATTTTGACGAGGCTGTTGATATAACAGAAGCAATGCCTGAAAAAAGCGAGGTTTACTATGCAGTAAAGGACTTGCCTGAAAAATATCGTGTTATCGTGCACCTTTTTTATTTTGAGGAATTGCCGATAAAGAATATATGCACCATTCTCGGAATAAGTGAAACTGCGGCAAAGTCACGGCTTCACCGCGCAAGAGAAATGCTGAAGGAAAAACTGAAGGAGGCGGATTATGAATTTTAAAGATGAATACAAGCGTGATTATGCAAATATTGCAACAGATGAAGCATTCAGAAATCAGCTTGCCGAAAAAATGAATAAGACTGCTCCTGCGAAAATCAATATAAAGATGATTACAACTGTAGTATCAGCAGCGGCAGTTGTTGCATTGATAATAGGTATAGGTACGTTAAATCCTGCCGAAAAGGAAATAGACATTGCGGTGAAAGGAGAAACTGCCGTCTCACATTCACTTACCGAGGGACTTTTTGAACCTGATGTATGGTATGGAAGTGCCGAAACGGATGATGAGATTTATGCTGAGTTTTCAAGGCTTATATCTGACGGAAGTCTTGAAACGCTGTATTGTTCAGATAACAGCACATTTGATGATGCTGATATTCTTGAAAGCACAGAGATGAATGAACTTGCAGAAAAGCTTGCAGCAGCTGAGCGGACAGAGAAAGCTGCCGACGGAACGGAAAAACGCTGTATGGCTGTTTTCCGCGGCGGTGAAATAGTAAAATTCAGCTTGTGGAATGATGAAATTATCAAGCTTGATGATTGTGATATGGTATATAAATTTCAGTGATTTTCTTTTCCGATTGTTCAAAAAACAATCGGAAAAATTTTTTTGAAAATTTTTGCAACCTTTTGAAACGCTGCTCAGTGTTAAGAGTGAAGGCTTCAAAAAACAGGAAAGGAATTTACACAATGAAAGGCAAAAAATTGACAGCAGTAATTCTTGCAGCGCTTTTGCTTTGCGGCTGTAAAGCTGAAAGCAATTCGCCTGACGAGCAAACAGCATCGGCATCGGCAGAATATGACACCGATGAAATTTCTGTTGCTGAAATTAAAGCAAAGTACAGCACAGATGAATCGGAAGAGGCAGTTATGCCGATATACAATGTTGCACCGAATGAGAAGTTTGATTTCAGATTCAAGTGCACTACGTTGTCCGATTACAGCGGCTCGAATGATTATATTACAGTTCATACAGATGAAAGATGTTTGCCCGAAAGTATGATTTATACCTATACAGATTTTGATGAACCTGCCGACGGCGGAACAATCGTAAACGTGTCGCCGATTTCACCTGTGCTTGAAACAGAAACCGACGAACAGCGTTATCTTGAAGAAGATTACGAAGCGTGGGGTAATGCGGCGGTTTACTATATCGCAATATGGTATGATATGGATTCTGAGGAAATTGTCAAACTTGATAAACCGAAGGTTATTCCATTTACTGTAAAGCACGATGTTCAGGCTCCCGAAGCGAAGGCAGTTGTTGACAGCACAGGACGTTTCAGTATACAGTGGGAAGCTGTTGAGGGTGCTGAAAAATATAATGTATATACTCTCACAAACGGATATATGACAACCGGCAAATCAAATCCTCCGCTTGAAGCGGCTGAAAACGGTTATAAAAACTGTTCAATGCTTCTTCTCGGAACAACTACCGATACGCGTTATGCGGATTTTGACGGAAGCGGAGATAATATCGTTGTCTTTGAACGCTCAGTAACAGGTAAGGAATATATCATCGGACAGAATTTCTGTGTCAACAGCGAATATTATGTCAGTGCAGTAAAGGATGGAAAAGAAAGTGGCTTTGCAAGAGCAGTAACAACCTCTGAGCTGAAAATTCCGTATAAGCTTACCGATGAAAGTGACATAATGTTCAATGATTACAGCGATGTTTCACAGCTTCCGAAAACACTTGACGTAATCAATATCGACGGAAGCATTACCAAGCGAAATGTAATGTATACATTCCAGATGCACGATACATACCTTGAAGGTGTTCAGGTTCCCGAATATGCTTACGCAGTGGAGGGTACGGCAATTACAGGCTGTGTATCAATGGTAGTGGATGATCCAAATTACAATTTCCCTGAAACAATAGGAGAGATAACCTACGCAGGTTATTCCGAGCCGATCAACAACATTGATGCAGTTCCCGATTCATCTGTTGAAAATGTTTCCAAGCAGCTTGCCGACGGTGAAACTCTTGCACAGCGTCAGATTGAAGAAACAAACAGCATAAAGGAAAGCGGAAATGCAGAAAAGACTGCTACGCCAACAAGACAGCTGTCAGTTTTTGCAGACAGCGCTGAAGAAGAATGGATTGCATTGAACCTAATAAATGGTGAGGAAAAGATATCTATGGACGCTTTTCCCGAAATGCAGGTTTATGACAACCTTGAAGATGTGCTGAATAAGGTTTATTATCAAAATCCGTATGTTCTTGGCGTTTATCAGTACAGCTACAATTACCTTACAAAAGACCTTGAAGTAAGCTACAATTACACACAGGACGAAATAGAAGCACATCAGGAAGCGATGTCCGATGAGGCAGACAGGATTATTGCTGAGGTAATTACTGATGATATGACTGATACAGAAAAGCAGCTTGCCCTTTATCAGTACCTCGAAAACAATTCTGTGTACGATTACGATGCACTTGAAAGTGCCAAGGAAAATAACTATAAGAAGATTTCCGACGCTTCATTTGAGGACTCCTTCAATGCATACGGTGTTCTTGTTAATAAGAAGGGCGTGTGTATGTCATACGCAGCAGCTTACAAGCTTCTTTGTGACAAATGCGGAATTGACTGCAACGTCGTTACAGGCTATCTCAACGGCAATCTCCCGCACGCATGGAATAACGTTGATATTGACGGAAACTGGTATCAGACTGACGTAACAAATAACGGCACATCTATGGGAGTTCCGTATTATCTTTACAATTCCGATACACATACAGCCGAAGAGACAGGATATACAGAGGATATGCTTTATGGTATTGACGGAGAAACCGAAAAATTCTTCTGTGAGGTTAAGGATTACGAATATTATTACAGCAATAAGCTTTGTGCTTCAACAACCGATGAACTGAAAACCGTAATCGGCAGTGAGATTGACAGCGGAAAAGATTTTATCTGTGTACGCTATATGGGAACACTTCCCGCACAGGATGAGCTTGTGAAAACTGTCAAGGAAGCGTTTTACGCAAAAAATCTCGAAAGCGAACTCAGCACACTAAAAATGGGTATCAAAAAGAATTTCATTATATTAAGCAAGTAAACGGAGGATAAAACAATGAACAAGAAAATTATTATTGCAGTATTAACAGCGGCAGCAATGCTTCTTTCAGGATGTGAAAAGGAAGAAAAAGACGGCGGAGTAACTGAAGCAACGACCACTGTAACCGAGGTTACAACAGAAAAAGAGCCTGAAGAAACAACTGCTGAAACGGAAGCTACAACAGCAGAAACAACAGCAGAAACAACAGCAGAAACAACCGTTGCAGAAACTGAGCCTGAAATTGAAACAGAGGTTGAAACTGAAGCTGTTACAACTGAAAGCAAGTCCGATGAAGGCGGTGCTTTCAATAAGGCAAGCGACTGGAATTTCATCAGCAACTCCAAATCTGGTGACGGTTATATAACAAATGACCCGCAGGACATTACCGACAGTATCCTTGATGTAGGAATGAAGGAAGTTGAGCTTTCAAAGGAAACAATGCTCAATAATGCAGACAATGGTAAGGTAGTTTATAGATTGAAAATTCAGAATGCTGCATCAGCAGGTGACGTTGACGGAATGTTTATGACAACAGTTGTACGTGATGACGGTTTTTATTTCCTTGCCTTCGGCGAGTCCGACAACAGCACCCTTGAAGATGTTCTTCCATATTGTTCAAAGGATTATGAAGTTGAATACTGGGCATTCGGAAAAATGACAGATGAAGGTATTCCCGTGCTTGTACCGTTTGTTGCAGGCTCCGAAGAAAGCGGCTACTATCTTATTATTCCGGCACTCAGACAAATGGGTCAGGATGTAGGCAAAATGACCGTTCCATCCTTTAATGTAGGTACTGCTATAAACGGTGCTGAAACAACTGCAACAACATCTTCAAAGAAGGATGATAATCTCCAGTCATATGAAAATACAGACGGAAGCGTGTACCTTAACATCACAAGCGTTAAAAACGGTGACGTTATTACAACAGCAGAATGTGAGCTTGCAAACAATACAGGCAGAAACATCTATCTTACAGGTTCAAAGCTTCTTGTGAACGGCGTTGATTACTCTGATAAGTTTACAGCGTTCATTGAAATCGGAAGCGGCAAGACAATGACTGATGAGTTATTCATTGATGATGCACAGCTTCGTGCAGGTGATAAGCTTGAGATTTACTTTACAGTAGGTGACAGTGATACATATGATGACCTCGGTGAAATAAAGTTCAATATGGAGCTTGAGGTTATCGGATAAAAACCAAGCAGGTGTATTTGATACATACACCTGCTTTGCTTTTATTCTGCAACGTTTATATCAGAAATGTAATCAAGATTTATCCGTGTTCCTTCAGCAAAAACAAGCTCCATTGCATACTCGTCAATACGGCGCAAATTTCCTTTGAACGTAAAATACGCGCCGCCGTTCTTTTTTTCATCAGGTACAAAGTAAGTAATCTCAATTTCAGGCTGTTCATCAATCCTGTCAGCAATCAGCTTCAGTTGTTCGTCAAGTCTGTTACGTGCGTCCTCAGAAAGCTCATACTGTTCGTCAGTAAGCCGTGCCGTTTCTTCAACAGCATCATCATAACCAGTCAGCGCCGCAAAAGGGGAGAACTGCGCCGCACGGTCGTGCATCGACATTTGCGGACGTGTCGCGGAAATGTGATGCGGCAGGTTTATAATATCATCATAGCGGTGTTCGTTGTCCATAAAATTCCTCCGAATTACGCCTTGTGCCCTCCGACCTGTCCATTACGTTCAATAGTCGTAGCACCCTCCTCAAAATTCATACCTTTCAGTACGGCGTTCTTGCCGTACTTTTTCTTTATATCAAGCAAAGCCTTCTGCATACGTTTTTCACGGGCAAAGCCTTTTGCTTCAGCTTCCTGCTTTTGCCGCAATTCCTCGTAATCCGTAAAAAAGTCAAGCTGAATATTGTCTTCCTTTGGTACACTATTTTCAGGAATAACGTGATTTGCAACCACATACATCCTCCTCACCAACAGCTTTTCATCAACAATTCTGTCGTAAAGCTCCATTACCGCCTTGGTGATTTTCTTTGTGGATGACGTGTAAAAGCCAATGTTTATCGAGCCGTGAGCAGACTTCGGCACTTGTCTGCCGTAATGGTCAGTAGTAACCGTGCCCTTGAAATTTTTCCTGCGGTCAGGGTCAGTAAGATTGTCAATATCGTATCCCACCGTCAGTACCATCTGGTCAGTAACAAGACCCTTTTCTACAAGGTCAAGCACCAATAAATCTGTCATCTCACGGACAACAAGCCGTCCCTTTTCAAAATCATAAGGACATTGAAGTACCTGTCCCGAGCTTATGCTGTTGTTTTCGGGACGGTAAGCCTTGATTTCCGCAATCGTGCACGGCTCCCAGCCCCATGCGTGGTCAATGAGAAGCTCAGCGTTGATGCCGAAAAGCTTGTAGAGCAGGCTTTCATTGTAGTAGTTGTAATCAGTGCCGAGAGAACAGCGCGCAATATCTCCCATTGTGTACAAGCCGTTTTCCTCAAGCTTTTTTGCGTAACCCTTGCCTACACGCCAGAAATCTGTCAGCGGACGGTGCGTCCATAATTGCTGACGATAGCTCATCTCATCAAGCTCAGCAATTCTCACTCCGTCCTCGTCAGCAGGCATCTTCTTCGCAACAATATCCATCGCAATCTTGCATAGGTACATATTTGTGCCTATACCTGCCGTTGCGGTAATTCCCGTTTCGGCAAGCACCGCACCTATAATTTTCTTAGCAAGCTCACGGGGAGTCATTCCATAGGTTTTCAGATAAGATGTAGCGTCAATAAATACTTCATCAATGGAATAAACGTGAATATCTTCGTGAGCGATAAAGCGTAAATATATGTTGTAAATCTGCGTGCTTACTTCCATATAGCGAGCCATCTGCGGCGGCGCAACAATATAATCAATGGCAAGCGCAGGGTTGCTGTTAAGCTCAATTGAGTCGGTTGACGAGCCATCAAGCTGACGTCGAAGCTTTCGCTGACGCTGCAAATTGGCTTCTTTAACTTTTTGTACAACCTCGAAAAGTCTCGCCCTTCCCGGAATTCCGTAAGCTTTAAGTGCAGGGGAAACCGCAAGGCAGATTGTCTTTTCCGTGCGGCTCGGGTCAGCAACAACAAGGTTTGCCACAAGTGGGTCAAGTCCCCGCTCGACACATTCAACCGAAGCATAAAAGGACTTCAGGTCAATGGCTATATATGATTTTTCAGACATTGTATCAGTCCTTTCTGCATAGTAAACTCATTATAGCACAAATGTTCTTGCTTTTCAAGTGCTTCTTAAAATAAATTTATGATGCTGTAATCTATGTCAGATAAGCATTTTTTTATGCTATAGAAAGGAAGCAGTTTGTATTTGATTATAGCTTTTGCACTATTTATTATGCCTCACAGTGTACAATCTGATAAAAATGTATACGTTTTCATTGTCAACTATTGATTTTCCTGATAATGTCCATTATAATATAATTTGAATTTTGTCATATGCGAAAGGAGTATATACAATGAGAAAAACAATAAGCAGACTTGCGTCAATATTATGTGCTGCGGCAATGTTGCTCTGCACAGGCTGTTCAAAGGAAGCAACCAATGAAACAGCAAGCACAGAGAACACTACAGCTGTAACAGCTAAAGCAGCAACGGAAGCAACCGAAGCTGAGGGCAATAACATCACATCACTTGAAGTTATCGGCCTTATGGGTAACGGAATCAACCTCGGTAATACCCTCGAAGCCTACAATCATCAGGGCTACCTCGGAGGCGCTGACCCGACAAATTTTGAAACAAGCTGGGGACAGCCGAAAACAACACCCGAAATCATCCAGGGTATGAAGGCAGCAGGCTTTGATACACTCCGTATTCCTGTTGCATGGACAAACGGAATGAACTTTGAAAGCGGCGATTATACCATTGACGAAAGACTTATGGCACGTGTTGAAGAAGTGGTAAACTACGCTCTTGAAGCAGATATGTATGTTATCATCAACGACCACTGGGACGGCGGCTGGTGGGGTATGTTCGGTTCAGCCGATATGGAAGTCCGCGAAAAGGGTATGGAGCTTTACAAGTCAATGTGGAGCCAGATTGGTGAACGCTTCAAGGATTATTCCTATAAGGTAATTTTCGAATCCGCCAACGAAGAACTGGGTGATCGCCTCAACGACAAGGAAATCACAGGCTCAAAGGGTATTCTTACACAGGACGAATGCTACGAAAAGCTGTACGAAATCAACAGCGAATTTGTAAAGCTCATCCGTTCAACAGGCGGTAAGAATGCTGACCGTTTCCTTCTTATCGCAGGCTACAATACAGATATTACAATGACCTGTGACGACCGCTACAAGATGCCTGAGGATACAGCAAAGGATAAGCTTCTTCTTTCCGTTCACTATTATACACCTTGGGATTACTGCGGTTCTGACGCACTTAATCACTGGGGTTCACCGGATGACTACAAGGAACAGAATGAGCTTATGGAAATGCTCAGTAAGTTCAATGAACAGGGCTATGGCGTTGTAATCGGTGAGTATGCCGTACTCACAGATGGTGCACCAAAGCCTGATACAGACAAGTTCTACAGCAACTTCCTTGATAACTGTGATTACTACGATTTCTGTCCTGTACTCTGGGATTGCAACTCTCTTTATAAGCGTCTGACACAGACTATGGCAGACGAAACCCTCGCAGGAATTTTCAGCGACAGACGTTACGAAAACGAAAAGGATAAAACAACAGAAGAAATCAAGTCCGCCGCTAAGGAACGTATCGACGCAGCATATCAGAAGGCAAGCGACGATATTATGGCAGGAATTTCTGTCCTTCCAAGTGATGACAAGGCAGCAGCGTGGATTATGTTCCAGAGTGCTGACTGGGCAGTGGCATACAGCGTAGGCGACAGATATGACCCGACAAATATGACCGCAGGAGTAAAGGCTACAAACGTTGAAGTAACAGGCGCAGGTACATATACAGTAAGCCTTGACTTTACCGATCTGGGCGGTGTTTACGGAACAGCCTTCTCAGCTCTCGGCATCTACAACGGTGAAGCACTTTTCCCAGATTATACAATAACTATCGACAGTATTCTCGTCAATGGCGAGGAGTATGCACTTGCAGCTAAGGAATATACAGCTTCCGACGACGGAAATTGTACAAGAGTCAACCTCTATAACCAGTGGGTGCCAAGCGTGCCTGAGGAAGCGAGAACAGCTGACGGCGACACAACAGGCTGTTCCGCACAGATTATGCCTCTTGACAGCAACACAAAAATAGATACTCTGACAGTAAATTTTACATATAACGCTCCGTAATCTATAAAAAACCAACCCCGTCTCAGTTTTAAACTGTGGCGGGGTTAAATATTATTTTGAGCTTTTTGTCCTGAAAAATTTTTCACGGTAAACCTTAGGTGTGTAGCCCGTATATCTTTTGAATACCTGAATGAAGTGACTTTCTGAACTGAAGCAAAGGTATTCAGAAATTTCGAGACAGGAATAATCCGAAAATCGAAGCATATTTTCAGCCGCTTCAATACGTTTTTTTGTGATGTATCCCGAAACAGTCATACCTGTTTCCTTGTGGAAAAGCTTTGACAAGTATGCAGGGCTGAGTGCAACTGTCTCTGCAAGCTGTTCAAGGGTAATTTTGTGATGCAGATTGTCATAAATATAATCAAGACATATTGTAATTGCTCTTGGGTAACGGTTTTGCTTGCGGATAATATTCATTCTCTGTGCATAATCATCAACTACCTCACGGTGAAGAAGATTGATTTCCTGTTCACTGCGGCACTTGTCAATGCTTCGTATGTAGATATCGCTGAGATTATAAGCGGTTTCCATTTCCATACCGCCCTCAATACAGTAACGCGTAATAAATGCAACAGTAATAATCAGATGATATTTTAGATTACGCAGACTATCTTCACTCAGCTTACCCATATCCTCGCTGTTGAAGGGCTTGAACAAACGCTTTGCCTCATCTGTGTTACCTTCCTTGATGCTTTGGAAAAAAGCCATTTCGCGTTCATAGGAGAGGTGTGAAATGTTGTATTCACGATTAAGAAATTCAATATGAGAAAGCTTCTTGTTTACATTCATTGCAATCCCTCCCATCATTTTATACATATTAACTATAACATTTATTTTAAAATAATAATATCATATTTATATCTTTAATGTCAAATATTTGTTGCTTTTGTAATTCTCTTATGTAGACAAGCTTACAAATAAAATATGTATAATCAACCCCCAGCTTCGTCACGAATAATCGGAGCGATACTTTTTATAACATAATCATAATAAAATAATTAATATTTTGCATTTTTCTCACGGTAACGAAATCAATGAAAAAATATATTATTTGAGGGCTTTGTTTATGAAAAATACATTGCTTTTTTACAGTTGTTATGATATAATTATTTAAATATAACTCCCCACGAAAAATATGTAATTATACGAAGCGGAGAGCATAAAAATGAACGGAAATAAATTTGAATTGCTGCATAGCTTGCTTGCTGAGATAAAGCGGGTAAATAATGAAAGTGAACTGAATAGCATCATAGCAGAATATGCAGAAAGTCTTGATGTGGATAATGACAGCAATATGTCTGTTCTTCTTGAAGATGCAAGAAGCATAGGTACAGAGCTTATTTCATTGCGAAATGCTGTAAATTCCGAAACTGTTTTACATACAGAGCAGGAGCGTGCCGAGCTTGATGAAGTCAGAAGAATAATTGATGAAAATTTGTTTGATTACCATTTTCAGCCGATTGTGAACACATCTGATGGCGCGGTATATTCCTATGAAGCACTTATGCGTCCGAGAAGCAGTCTTTGCCCAAGTCCGTATCACGTTATTAAATATGCAGAAATAACAGACAGACTCGATGATATCGAAAGAGCAACCTTTGTCAATATCCTTAATTTAATAGGCGGAGAAACGGAGATGCTGTTCAATCGTCCTGTTTTCATCAACAGTATACCGAGTGTAAAGCTTTCGGAAACAGACTTTGCACTTGTAAAACAGCTTCTTGCAAAGAATTCAGATCGGGTTGTTGTTGAAATGACTGAGCAGTCCGAAATGGCTGACGGCGAATTCGGCGCAATCAAGGAAATGTACAACAGCCTCAATATCAGAACAGCAATCGACGATTACGGTACAGGTTATTCAAACGTACAGAATCTGCTCAGATATATGCCTGATTTTGTAAAGATAGACCGTTCTATTCTCAGTGACATACATAACAATAGTAAGAAGCGTTATTTCGTGCGTGAAATAATAGATTTCTGTCACGAAAACGGAATACTTGCTCTTGCAGAAGGTGTAGAAACAACAGAAGAACTTCAGACGGTCATTCATCTTGGTGCCGACCTTGTGCAGGGATACTATACAGCAAGACCATCAGCTGTTCCTGTTGAAGCAATTCCTTATGAAATAAGACAGGAAATTAAGCTATACCGTCAGGAACGAGAGGACGGAAAAAAACGTCGTATCTATACAGCAGAAAAGAACGAAAGAGTGTTGCTTGACAGACTTGAAAAAGAAGAGTACAAATGTGTACTTATTGGTAAAAAAGGCAGCGGTGAAGTAACGGCAGCGGGTTCTCCGGGAATTGATTCTGGCATTCATATTGATGTTGCAAACGATTTCAAGGGAAGACTTATTC
>CALATN010000041.1 GCA_937891895.1 uncultured Clostridia bacterium | reverse complement strand
CAGGGCTTGTCCCTTAACCCTACAAAGATTTCCGGCACCTGCGGCAGACTTATGTGCTGTCTGAAATACGAGCAGGACGCTTACGAATATCTCCTCAAGAGTACGCCGAAGGTTGGTGCATACGTAAAGACACCTGACTTCAAGGGCTACGTTGAGGAAGTCAACCTTCTTACCGGCAAGCTGAAGGTTAAGCCTGAAAAATCCGAGGACGCAGCTGTAATCTTCGACAAGGCTGATGTAACGATTATCCGTGACGGAAAAATCAAGGTTGACAAGGAAGAACTGAAGGCACTGAAAAATCTTGAAGATAAATAATCGGAGGGAATATCTATGAAAAAATCCAATGTTGTTGCAATCGTACTTGCTTCCGTTGCCGCTGCGGCTGCTGTTGCTGCACTGGTAATCGCAATTGTTTCTCTGGTAAAAAGCTGCGGAGTAAAGAAAATCTCCACAGCTGAATATAATTACTACGGAATCCCTGACGCTGATGATGAAGAAACCATCGGCAGCGACACTCTTGCATTTTAAGAGATTCCGCCCATTTACGAAAGGATTGATTTTTTAAAATGGCAAACCCTAATCAAAAAGTTGTTGACGCAAACGCAGGCACAGTAAAGAAAATCGTTGCCACAGTAATTATTGTGGTTATCCTTCTTATTGTTGCACTCAACGCTTTCACAACTGTAAAGGCTGGTCACTCAGGTGTTGTTACAACCTTCGGAAAGGTTTCCGAAAAGGTTCTGGCAGAAGGTCTTCACTTCAAAATCCCGTTTGTTCAGGACATCATTCTTGTTGACAACCGTGTACAGAAGGCTGAATCCGCGTGTTCTGCCGCTTCAAAGGACCTTCAGACAGTTACTTCCACAATTGCGGTCAACTATAAGGTGCTCAACTCTTACTCCGCAAACGTGTACAAGAACATCGGTCTTGACTACGAAGCAAAGATTATTACCCCTGCTATTCAGGAGTGCGTAAAGGCTGTCACAGCAAAGTTTACCGCTGAAGAGCTTATCACAAACCGTCAGTCAATCGGCGACCAGATGATGGAGCTTCTCAAGGAAAAGGTTACTGAGTACGGCATTGAAATCCAGATTTTCAACATTATCGCTTTTGACTTTACAGACGAGTACAACGCTGCTATCGAAGCAAAGCAAACAGCTCAGCAGAATGCTCTCAAGGCTGAACAGGACCTTCAGAGAATCAAGGTTGAAGCTGAACAGAAGATTGCTCAGGCTGAAGCTGAGGCTGAAGCTTACAGACTCAAGTCCGAGCAGATTACCCCTGAAATTCTCATCAGCAACTACATAGAAAAGTGGGACGGCAGACTTCCTACTGTTGTATCGGGCGACGGCGGAACAATGATGCTTGACCTTTCAAAGCTTCTTGAAGAAGCAAAGGCAAACGGTTACTCCGCACCTTCAACTCCTGTTTACACCTATGAAGAGCCAACAACCGAAGCTGTTACAGAATAACAAAAAGGCTACCGATTAAGTTCGGTAGCCTTATTTTTTGCCGTTTAACCGTTGTAAAGCTCAAAGCCGTCAACAAGCTCCTTGAGCATATTCGCCTGACCTGAAAGCTCCTCGCTTGATGCGGCGGACTGCTCGGAGGTTGCGGAGTTGTTCTGTACAACCGCAGAAATTCTCTCCACACCTGCGGTAATCTGTCCGATTGCGTTTGCGGCATTCTGAGAGGACTCGGTAATTCTGCTGTTGATGCTTGCAGCTTCTCCTGCTGCCTCGGAAACACGTTCCATCTTTTCGGCAACCTCGTCAACCAGTGCACTTCCGTTGTCAACCGCTTCAACCGTGCTTTCGATAAGCTGTGCTGTGTTCTGTGCGGCTTCTGCGGACTTGGAAGCAAGCTGTCTTACTTCATCTGCAACAACCGCAAAGCCCTTGCCTGCTTCACCCGCTCTTGCGGCTTCAACAGCGGCATTGAGTGCGAGAATGTTTGTCTGGAAAGCGATATCGTCGATAGCGCTGATGATTTCGCTGATGTGGTGAGCGGACTCGTTGATTTCCTTCATGGCATTTACAAGGCTTTCCATCATAACGGTTGCCTCAGCAACCTCTGTACCTGCCTCGTTAGCCTTGCTGCTTGCCTCAACGGCATCTTCAGCGTTGGACTTGATCATATCTGTAATAACATCAATTGTGGAAGAAAGCTCAAGAATGGAGCTTGCCTGTTCTGTTGCGCCGTAAGCAAGTGCCTGCGCACCGCTTGCAACCTGTCCCGAACCGCTGAGAAGCTCATAGGAAGCCGCATCAACCTGCTGGAGAGCAGCGGAAAGGTTGTTTCGTGCGGATACAACGCCCGAAAGGATTTCGCCGTACTCGCCGATATATGCATTCGGACAGGAGGACTCAACATTGAACTTGCCCTCGCCGATGCTTCTGCACATACTTGTGATATCAGGGATAATTCTCTGGAGAGTTTCAACCGTTTCTCTTGCCGCATCGGAAAGCACACCCAGCTCATTCTTTGAGCGGTAGCGGATTTCTGCAGAGGAAAGGTCACCGCGGGAAATAGCCTGCATAGCTGTTTCAACTTCCTTCAGCGGCTTTGTAATCTGTCTTGTAAGGATGATTGTTACCAGCACGATTACCGCAATTGAAGCCGCGATAAGTCCGATAATGATAACAGCCATTGTCCTGTTGAGAACTTCCGCCTCGGTGTACGCAGCCTCAACCTCAGCCGAAACCTTGTCACTGAGAGCTGTGATTTCTCTTACAACCATATCAAAGGCAGGTGCGTAGGAGTGCTTGTATTCGCTGTAGGCAGCCTTTCCGCCGTCATCAGCGTTGCCTGCACATTCGGTAACAACCTTATCCTTAGCCATTTCAACGGCCTTCATACACTTCTTTATTGTTTCAACCTCTTCGGAAAACTGAGGTGACATTTCAAGGAAGGCATTCAGCGACTCGTCAATAGCGGTATGTACCTTGTCAATTTCCGGCTTGATTGTGTCAAGCTCACGCATTGAGGTTGTAGTTGTAGCTTCAAGAGCATAAACCTCACCCTCGGACATAAGCCGTCTTGCTTCTTCAAGCTTGTATATTGACGGGATTGTAGCCTTTGCGTACTCCTCTGTGGTTTTGCTCAGACTGCTTATGGAAACCAGCGAAGCAAGTCCCAGAATAATTGTCATCAGCAGGACTATTGTAAACGCCATAAGTATCTTGACAGAAATCTTCATATTTTTCATAGCATTGCCTTCTTCCGATGTTGTTTTGAACTTATGCTGAAGTATAAAAATACACTTATACTTATACTATATTATAATATATTTTGTAATAATTATCAACTGAAATGTTGATTATTCCCAATATTTTGTACAAATGCAACAACAGCTGTTTATCTTTTTGTGCATAAGGCGAACACTTTATCCGATTGATAAAAACACGCATTATTTATTTGTGCAAAAAGCAAATCCGTGCATTTACGGCTTGCAATCTGACGCTGTCAGTTGTATAATCTAAATATAATAATCTTATTCAGGGAGATGTAGCTATGATTGAATTCAGATACGATACCCAGCTTCTCATCGAGGGCGAAAATCTTGATGAGGACGCTATCAACGATTACTTCATCGCCAACTTCAAGGGCGATAGCCTTCTCGCTGTAGGTGACGAGGAGCTTATCAAAATCCATTACCACACCAACGAGCCATGGAAGGTGCTTGAATACTGCGCTTCTTTGGGAGAAATCTTCGACATTGTAATTGAGGATATGGACAGACAGTCAAGAGGTCTTAAAGGTTAATATCTACGGCAGGGCAAATCCGCTCTGCCGTTTTTATTTTGTTGCGGAAAAGAAATTTGTGTGGTATAATCAGCTTAATAACCGACAGGAGGCTTTTGTATGTCTGAAAAGAATATACTTATCGTTGACGACGACGAGGATTTGTCCTTTATAATATCTGAAATGCTTGAGGGCTACGGCTACTCCGTAACAACCGCCGCAAGCGGTGAGGAGGCCTTTGACCTGCTTTCACAGCACACCTATCATCTCATACTTCTTGACATAAATCTCCCCGACACCACAGGCCTTGAGCTTTGCAAGGAGCTTCGCCGTGTGTCACAGATACCCGTTATCTTCGCCAGCGCACGCACCAGCGAAAGCGACCGCATCACAGGCTTTGACATCGGCGGTGACGACTATCTGCCAAAGCCGTATTCTATGAAAGAATTGCTGTCGAGGGTCAACGCCCTGATACGCCGCACCTACGGCTTTTCCGAGCAGGAAAAGGTTGTAACCTTCGGCAATATCAGCGTAAACATCACCGCACGCTCCGCTACGAAGGACGGTGCACCCGTTTCCCTTTCTCTCCGTGAATTTGACCTGCTTGCGTACCTTTGCGAGAATATGAACACGGCTATCCCCAAGGATAAGCTTATCGCCGAGGTTTGGGGCGCATTTTCTGAGGTTGAGCCGTCTACCCTGACGGTGCATATACGCTGGCTCCGTGAAAAGCTTGAAGCTGACCCTGCAAACCCGCAGTTTATCAAGACCGTTTACAAGGTCGGTTATATGTTGGAGGTTAAGGAATGAAAAAATATTTAATAACCGCCGCAATAGCTTTCATAGCCTTGCTTGCCGTTGTAACGGCTTTGCTTTGTAACGTGTCGAAAAAACCGCCCAAGGTGGATTTCGGCAGCTACACAGTTGCGGCAAATGAAATTGAACAGCTTATCGCAAACGGCGACACGGCAACCGCGCAAATCCGTGCCGCTGAACTTAAAACCGCGCTGTCGGAATACATCCCCGAAAGCAGCAACAGCACCTCTTATCTGTGGACGATTTTCGCCTCTTGTTCAGCACTTATAATCGCTGTATTCCTCTATATATGGTTTGCAATTCTACGTCCCTTTGAGAAGCTGACAGGCTTTGCTGAGCGTATCGCAAACGGCGACTTTGACCTGCCGCTGAACTATGAGCGTACCAACTATTTCGGCAAATTCACATGGGCTTTCGACTGTATGCGCCGTGAGATTTCCTCGGCACGTGCCTGCGAAAAGGAGGCAATCGAAAACAACAAAACCGTCATCGCCTCACTTTCCCACGACATCAAAACCCCTGTTGCATCAATCCGTGCCTACGCTGAGGGACTTGAAGCGGGAATGGACGCTACTCCCGAAAAGCGCGCGAAATATCTGTCGGTTATAATGCGCAAATGCGACGAGGTTGCGGCACTTACGAATGATATGCTTCTCCACTCCATTTCCGACCTTGACAAGCTGAAAATGAACCCCACCGAATTTGAGCTTTGCGGCTTCATCAAGGAAACCGTGTCGGAAATTTCCGCACGGAACAATATCCGTCTTAATCTACCCGCATACTTTATTGACATAAATGCTGACAGGAACAGGCTTACTCAGGTGTTTGAAAACATTGTCAGCAATGCGGCAAAGTACGCAAAAACCGATGTGGAAATTTCCGCCGCTAAGACGAAAAAGGGCGCTGAAATTACTTTCCGTGACTTCGGCAAGGGTATTCCCGAGGAGGAAATCCCATTCATCTTCGACAAGTTCTACCGCGGCAGCCGTATCGAAAAGGAAAACGGCGCAGGGCTTGGCTTGTACATTGTAAAATATGTTGTAACCCAGTCAGGCGGCGAGGTATACGCTGAAAATCTTCCTGACGGCTTTCAGATAAGAATAATACTTCCTGAAAAAGCGGGCGGATAATATCCGCCCCTACAGACTTCTTAAGGACTTCTTAATAACTTTTGCGGTAAAATTAAACCAACAAAAGAACAGAAAGGAAATGGCAGCCTATGAAAAATACAATTTTATCCGCAAAGGGACTTTGCAAAAGCTTTGCACATAACGGCGTGCAGAACCACATTTTATCCAACCTTGATATTGAAATCTACGAGGGCGACTTCACCGTTGTAATGGGCGCATCTGGCTCGGGCAAGTCCACACTTCTCTACGCTTTGAGCGGTATGGACAGGGCAACAGGCGGCTCGGTTACTTATGACGGCAAGGACATCGTCAAGCTTCCTGAAAAGAAACTTTCCGAACTCCGCCACGGCGACTTCGGCTTCATCTTCCAGCAGATGCACCTTGTCAGCAATCTTTCCCTTTTTGAGAATGTTGCTGTTCCGGGGTACTTAAACAAATCCGTTCCCGCTGATGAGGTCAACAAGCGTGCTGACGAACTGCTTGAAAAAATGGGCATTTCCGCAATCAAAACACAGCTTCCCTCACAGTGCTCAGGCGGCGAACAGCAGAGATGTGCTATTGCCCGTGCGGTAATCAACAACCCTAAGCTTCTTTTTGCCGACGAGCCTACAGGTGCGCTGAACAGAAAGAATACAACCGAGGTACTCAACCTGCTTACAGACCTGAACAACAACGGTCAAAGTATTCTTATGGTTACCCACGACAGCCGTGCGGCGCTCCGTGCAACAAGAATTATCTACATTGCCGACGGTGCGGTAATCGGTGACCTCGACCTGCCGCCTTACACAGCCGAAGCTGAAAAGAGCCGTGAAGCACAGGTGAACTCTTGGCTTGCTTCGATGGAATGGTGAGGTGCGGTATGGAAATTTTCAAGCTTCTCAAAGCCAACATCAGGCACAAAAAAGGCGCATTCAAGAGCATTGCCGCGCTTATGGCGATTATCGTGTTTTCCTTCAGCGGCACGGTAAGCAACAACGACAACCTTGCCCGTTCGATTGACCGTGCACACGCTTATGCAGACACTCCCACATTCAACGCAATGGAGCGTGTTACGCTTATGCAGGAAGACCTTGTGGAAACCGTTTCCGCACATCCTGACGTGGTAAGTGTTACCGCAACTGACTGTGTTCTCGCAGGCGGCACAAAGGCTGACGGTAATGAGGTATTCCAGAATTTATTTGTATACGAACAGGGGCACGACATATACCGTGTTATGAATGACACCTTCACAGATTACGTTGAAAATCCCGACCCTCTCAAAGAGGGCGAGGTTTACGTTCCTTACGGCATGACAGCTGTTACAAAGCTTGAAATCGGCTCAACGCTGACTATGGGCACAGAGGATTATGTGTACGATTATACCGTCAAGGGATTTATCGAAGAACCGCAGTTCGGTGCTTCGCTTATGGGTACAAAGCGAGTGTTTGTACACGAAAATGACTTCAAGAAAATGTATGATGAAGCAAACGACGTTGGCACTCACAAAATACTTGACGTTGGTATTACTCTTGCTGACGGTGCTGACTACACCAAAGTCAAAAAGGAACTTGACGACTCCTGCGGACTTGCGGCAAGTGCAGGTATTGTTATCTCAAAGGAAGAAACAATCACCTACACAGAGCTTTACTCCCGAACAGGCTCGGGAATTCTTCTTGCCTTTCTCATTCTTCTTATCGCAATCGTAATCATCTCAATGTGGCACAGCATTTCCACATCAATTGATATGGAATACACAAACCTCGGCATACTCAAATCACAGGGCTTCACCTCGTGGCAAATCCGAATTGTGTATGTGCTCCAGTATTTCATCGCTGAGGTTATCGGCTCGGTAATCGGACTTATCATTTCCGTTCCTGCACTCAGGCTTCTCGGTATGCTTTTCCAGCCGATGACGGGACTTCTCACAGCTACCGACATTTCTTTTGTAAAATGCGGCGCAATGGCGCTTGCACTTGCGGTGCTCTGCATTGTATTTGTGGTAATCGCAACAAACAAGGTCGGCAGGATTTCCCCTGTCCGTGCAATCTCAGGCGGCAAGGCAGAGGTTTACTTCGACAGCAGACTTAACCTCCCTATCAAGGCAAAGCCTCTCTCATTCTTTATGGGTCTGCGTCAGTTTACGTCACGCTTCAAAAGCTACGGCGGCTCGGTTTTCATTGTTGCGCTTCTTGTTTATTTTATGATGACGGTAACAATTCTTTCCGACACGCTTTCAAGGGAATACTTCGGCGAAACACAGTTTTTCCAGAACATTACTTTAATTCTGCACGAGGATTTTGACCTCGACAAAATGGAAGAATTCGAACAGACCGTTGCGGAAATTGACCCTGATGCGAGAACACTTTTCAACTTCTCCGACTACATAATGATTGACGGAATTCAGCTTTACTGCAATTCCTACAACAAGCCTGATATGCTGAACAAGGTTTACGACGGACGTATGCCTGCCTATGACAATGAGGTTGCTGTAACAGACATTGCTTCTGAACTGCTTGGCAAGGGTATCGGTGACACGGTTGTAATCGGAAGCAATGAGGACGCAAAGGAATTTATCGTTACTGGTATCTATCAGAACGTGAATGATGCAGGCAAGAATATCTGCATCACAAGCGACGGTCTGTACCGTATCAACAAGACTATTCCGATGTTTTACGTTGAAATGGCAGATTTAAGTCTTACAAACAAGGTTGCTGAAAAACTTGAAGAAAAGTACGGTGAGAACATTCTCCGCAAGTATGTTGAGGAGGAAAGAAACACCTCTGCTGACGGAATTTTCGAGCTGATTGACACTATCTGCGTCGTTATCGTTGGGGTTGTGTACGGCATTTCAATCATCTTCTCAGCGGTTGTAATCAGTATGATTTGTTCCAAAGCCTTCATCAAGGAACGTACCGACATCGGTATACTGAAATCTCTCGGCTTTACAGCAAACGGTCTGCGCACACAGTTTGCATCACGCTTCACAATCATCGCCGCAATCGGCTCAATAATGGGCGGAATTGCATCGCTGTTCCTGACAACACCGCTTCTTGAGGTGATAATGAGAATGGTTGGTCTTACACGAATTGACGCTGACATTACGCTGTTTACATTCCTGTTCCCTGCCCTTGCGGTATGCGCAAGCTTCTTCCTTTTCGCATATCTTGCAGCAAGAAAAATCAATACAGTTGAGGTAAGAGAGCTTATCTCCGAATAAAAAGAAATCCACGAAGGGATGTGCCTTCGTGGATTTTTACTATGATGATAAATTGTAATTTACACAAAAACAAGCAGATAAATTGCCAAATTAAAAACAAAAATTAAAAACTGTTATTTTTTTATCAAAAGGTATTGCAAAATAAAACAAAATAGGGTAAAATATATGTATGCGGTGTTCAGATATAGGACGCTGAAAAAAATTTTTCTTTTAGGAGGAAATTCCAATGTCAGTTAAAGTTGCAATCAATGGTTTTGGCCGTATCGGTCGTCTCGCATTCAGACAGATGTTTGGTGCTGAAGGTTATGATGTAGTTGCTATCAACGACCTCACAAAGCCTTCCATGCTCGCTCACCTTCTCAAGTATGATACAGCTCAGGGCGGTTACTGCGGTAAGATGGGCGAAAACGTTCACACTGTAGTTGCTGATGATGAAGCTGGTACAATCACAGTTGACGGCAAGACACTCACAATCTACGCTAAGGCTAACGCTGCAGAACTCCCATGGGGCGAACTCGGTGTTGATGTAGTTCTCGAGTGCACAGGCTTCTACTGCTCTAAGGATAAGGCACAGGCTCACATCGATGCTGGTGCTAAGAAGGTTGTTATCTCCGCTCCTGCTGGTAACGATCTCCCAACAATCGTATTCTCAGTTAACGAGAACACACTCAAGGCTAGCGATACAATCATTTCCGCTGCTTCCTGTACAACAAACTGCCTCGCTCCTATGGCTAAGGCTCTCAACGATTATGCTCCAATCCAGAGCGGTATCATGAGCACAATCCACGCTTACACAGGCGACCAGATGATCCTCGACGGTCCACACAGAAAGGGTGACCTCAGAAGAGCAAGAGCTGGCGCTGCTAACATCGTTCCTAACTCTACAGGTGCTGCTAAGGCTATCGGTCTTGTTATTCCTGAACTCAACGGCAAGCTCATCGGTTCTGCTCAGAGAGTTCCAGTTCCAACAGGCTCCACAACAATCCTCACAGCTGTTGTTAAGGGCACAGATGTAACTAAGGAAGGCATCAACGCTGCTATGAAGGCTGCTGCTTCTGCTTCCTACGGCTACAACGAAGACCAGATCGTTTCTTCCGACGTTATCGGTATGACATACGGTTCTCTCTTCGATGCTACACAGACAATGGTAGCTAAGATTGCTGATGACCTCTATGAAGTACAGGTAGTTTCCTGGTACGACAACGAAAACTCTTACACATCCCAGATGGTAAGAACAATCAAGTACTTTGCAGAGCTCGCATAATTGTTAGTTTTGTTCAAGAACTTATAATCAATCCCTGCATCTTCGGGTGCAGGGATTTTTTTGTTGAATTTACAGCTGAAATATGGTATAATATGGTTAAATTTAGCCCGACATACCGTGTCGGGTGGGGGAAACAGGGGCTTTTCTCACTTTGCGTCCTGTTTTTCGGCACGGAATTGTAATACAATGCAATCAAGGAGGTAATCAATATGAATCAGCAGAAGACAGGCGGGTTTCTCAAAGAACTCCGCAAGGAAAAAGGAATTACTCAGGAACAGCTGGCGGAGGTGTTCGGTGTGTCAAGCCGTACTGTATCGAGATGGGAAAACGGTGTGAATATGCCCGACCTGAGCCTGTTGGCGGAAATTGCAGACTATTACAATGTTGATATCCGTGAAATTATTGACGGAGAAAGGAAAAGTGAGAATATGGACAAGGAAATCAAGGAAACTGTATTGAAGGCGGCGGAGTACACAGACAATGAAAAGATGGTGCTGCTGAAAAGGATAAGAAAGGAAAGCATTTCGGGCACGATTGCGCTGGCGGTGTACCTTATAATAAAGGTGTTTGATTTGTCGGCAAAAAGCTATCTGCTGGAAATCGTTGGTACTGCCGCACTAATTATTGTTGCGCTTACTCCGATTATGATTACGTTTTACACTTCGGGGTTACTGAATAGGATAAACGCCCCCAAAAAGAACAAGGGGCTTGTAATGACGTTTGCAATAGCGGCGACAATAGCTGTTGCAGCGGTTATCTCGGCAGTTGCTTATTGGGTGGCAAGATAATATAAAAAAATCAGAAAGGGTATCGGATTTTATTATTCCGATACCCTTTTCAGCGTAATATTTTCAATGCTTTGATAATAGACGCTCAATCATAAGTTACTTCATACCCTGCTCTGTCATCCCACAGAAAAACGGGCTTTCCGTTCTCATCAATATAATATTCAGCGTAATCCCCGCATTGCAGTAAGCCATCTGAGTCATAGCAAGGAACATCAACTCCAAAAATGACAAAACCATTTATAAAGTCAAAGTTCATAAGAGTACATTCTGTATCGTCCTCAAAAACATTTCTTTCGCTTCCGTCAGGCTCCATCAGATACCATTTTTCACCCCGAATGCTGAAAAGAACATTTCCGAAACGGTCAATAATCGGATAGCTTCGCTCTGTTTTCTGCAAAACTCCGCTGTCAAAATATGCAATGCGGTCTGAGTCTTCAATTGACTCGTTTATGATGTATACAATGTTCAAATCGGGGGAATAGCTGTCAATGATATGACCTTCAGTAAGTGCAGGCACAGCAATTTCCTGTCTGTTTTTGTAGCAGTTTTCCTTTTCATTCCAGCCTGAAAGCCGTACAAGCTTTTTGCTTTGGTAATCGCAGAAAACAACTGTGTCCATATCTTCTGTACAGGCAAATGCTGACGAACTGTCCGCAAGCTCCAGTGAGTCTCCGTTTTCCAAATTCAAACGGTAAACGGTGTCGTCATCCGTTGTGACTATTGCACTTTTTCCGTCATATTTAATAACACGGTATAAATCGCTGACTGCATTTTGGTATGCAGACCCGATTTTTCCGTAAATAAGATCTAAACTTTCAATAATGTAACTGTTTTTATCAAAGAATACATCAGTTCTATAAGGGTATCCCTCTAAGTCTATTTCGGCAAACACTTCATCATTTCCCGTATCAAAGCTGAATAAGTGCAGTTCAAATTTTTCCTCAGGGTCGTCGATGTAAAAAACTCTTCCGTCGTTTGAAATACCTTTAACACTAATAGGATAATAACTTGTGTATTCCGATGTAACGGTTTTACCGTCGTGCCAGATTGTAAAATAATTTTTATAGCAATCAGTATCTCCTCGGAAAGACTTCCAGCTTCTGACAAGACAATATTCACCATTGGAGGATGAAATGACGGTATGACCGCTGTTACGAACAGTTTCATCATCGCTTGGCAATGCGGTTGTTTTTTTGCTTTTGCCTTCCGCATATGAGTAGCGGTAAAGGATATCATTTATAGCGTAATAAACCGTTGTTCCGTCCTCGGAAATGGATATTTCATAATCGAAATACTTGTTTGATTTGTAAATAACCTTTTCACCGCTGCAATTTCGGTAAATCAGGTAATTCGTATTTGTGTCATAACGGCTGTATACAAACGCCTTTGTGCTTCCCTGATAATCTTCGTCGTGCATAGGGATATCTTCAAGCAGGGTATTTGCTGTTATAATTTTGGAAACGGTTTCTCCGCCTCTGAGCTTTGCGGTAATTTTATACTGCACCCTTTCCCCTGCGTCAAGTTTCTTTTCGGTATAGCTTTTCTTTGGCGTTGAAGCAAGCTTTGTGAACTTCTTCTTTGCGGAATTGTACTTGTAAACCGTGCTCTGCTGAATTTTTTCTTCTGATTTCCATTCAAGAGTAATACTGTTTTCTGTAGAGGTGAACGAAACGTTCAGTTCAGCTTCCTTTGCCGAAACGCAAACCGCAGGAAACAGCATAATTACAGTAAATATAGTCGTGATAAATATCGCTATGTTTTTGTTCATTACAGCACAACCTTTCAATGTCATATATAATTAAAACAATTCAGAGCAATAGGATTTTTCATCTTAAATATGTACAATATGTTAAAATTATAGCATTGCCAATATATATTGTCAAGAATTGACACCGTAATTATTTTTTTACCAAAAATGTTGATTGTTCCGAAAAAATGTGATATAATTACAAAGTATACTTATTTTTGTGAAAGGATTGGTTTTGAAATGAAGAAGGAGCTTTCAAAGCTCTATGACCCAAAGGAAGTAGAGGATAAAATATATAAATTCTGGATGGACAACGACTGCTTCAAGGCTCATCGTGACCCTGACAAGAAGCCTTACACTATCGTTATCCCTCCTCCAAACATCACAGGTCAGCTCCATATGGGACACGCTCTCGATGAAACCCTCCAGGATATTCTTGTTCGCTGGAAGAGAATGAGCGGCTACGCTGCACTGTGGCTCCCCGGTACTGACCACGCTGCTATTGCTACAGAAGCTAAGATTGTTGCGGCTATGGCTGAGGAAGGCCTTACAAAGGAAGGTATTGGCCGTGAAGCATTTATGGAACGCGCTTGGGCTTGGAAGGCTAAGTTCGGCGGCAGAATTGTTGAACAGCTCAAGAAGCTGGGCTGTTCCTGCGACTGGTCAAGAGAACGCTTCACAATGGACGAGGGCTGTAACAAGGCTGTACGTGAGGTTTTCGTAAATCTTTACAACAAGGGACTTATCTACCGCGGCGAAAGAATTATCAACTGGTGTCCGCACTGTAAGACATCCATTTCCGACGCTGAGGTTAACTACGAGGATCAGGCTGGCCACTTCTGGCACCTCCGCTACCCTCTCTCCGACGGCAGCGGCTACATTGAACTCGCTACAACACGTCCTGAAACACTCCTCGGCGATACAGCTGTTGCTGTTCACCCTGATGATGAACGCTACAAGGATATGATCGGCAAGACTGTTATCCTTCCGCTTGTACACCGTGAAATTCCTATCGTTGCCGATACTTACGTTGAAATGGACTTCGGTACAGGCGTAGTTAAGATTACACCTGCTCACGACCCTAACGACTTTGAAGTTGGTCTTCGTCACAACCTCCCTGTTATCAACGTTATGACAGACGATGCGAAGATTGTTGCTGACTATCCTAAGTACGCAGGTATGGACAGATACGATGCAAGAAAGGCAATCGTTGCTGACCTTGAAGCTGAAGGCGCACTCATCAAGGTTGAGGACCACGCTCACAATGTTGGTACTTGCTACCGCTGCGGAACAACTGTTGAACCTAAGATTTCCACACAGTGGTTCGTTAAGATGGAACCTCTCGCAGGTCCAGCTATCGACGCTGTTAAAACAGGCAAGACAAAGTTCGTTCCTGAACGTTTTGACAAGATTTACTACCACTGGCTCGAAAACATCAAGGACTGGTGTATTTCCCGTCAGGTTTGGTGGGGTCACCAGATTCCTGCGTTCTACTGTGACGAATGCGGCGAAATGGTTGTAACAAAGGAAAACAGCGCAGTTTGTCCTAAGTGCGGCAAGCCTATGCGTCAGGACGAGGATACTCTCGATACATGGTTCAGCTCTGCTCTCTGGCCATTCTCAACACTTGGCTGGCCTGAGA
>CALATN010000040.1 GCA_937891895.1 uncultured Clostridia bacterium | reverse complement strand
CAGGTCTAGATGGCGCAATCATCGTTACTGTTATCGCAACTGGATTTGACCAAACCCAACAAACAAATGCGGAAGAACAAGAAGAACAAAGAAGAGAAGCAGAACTTGTTGGACTTGGCAGTGGACAAACTACTCAAGTAGAAACAAAAGTAGAAGAATTCAATAAGCCAAAAGAAGATATCAAAGACAAAATGCCAAAATGGTTAATCGATCGTTTTAAATAATCGATCTCTTTAATCAATAAGAATTTTGTCAAATGCTAAAATCTGACAAAACAAAGGATAACGAGATATCGTTATCCTTATTATTTTATTTATATCAAATCTAAGTCAAATAGATTCCAACACTAACTTTGTGACAGATGATAAGGTTAATTTAAAATAATTGTAAGTAAAAAACACGAGGAAAACGAAGTAGAAAAAGAGAAAGAACATAAAAAGCTGGCAGAGATGCTTTATGATAGTGAAATAGCAGAATATTATGTGTATGATGAATTGCAGAGAATAGATGAACAAAAGAATAATTTAGTCTTTGTTTTAGATGAATTGGATAAGGTTGAAGATAATGAATTAGATATGATTTTTCATGATCTAAAACCTTTGTTTTTATCAGGGAATTGTAATTTTATTCTCATTGCGGGAAGGAATATGGAGAAGTTCTTGGCTTATATGCACCGCCGCGGAGCATTGTTGCGCCTGCCTTCTTGCAAGCGATAGCTGTCTGCATAATCTGGTCTTCTGTTTCAACGGAACAAGGACCTGCAATAATCTGGAGAGAGCCATTGCCGATGATGCAATCTCTTACAGGAATAGTTGTATCATCAGGATGGAACTTGCGGTTAGCCTGCTTATAAGGCTCCTGTACACGACGGATGCTTTCTACGCAGTCCTGAGCGAGAAGGGAGTCAACATCAATTCTTGATGTATCACCTACAAGACCGATAATGTTCTGTGTTGCACCTTCGATATGGTTAGCGGTTACACCTTTGGATTTGAGAATTTCCTCAAGTCTTGCAACTGCTTCGGCCTGAGCGCCCTTTTTAAGAATAACAATCATTTTCTTTTCCTCCGAAATAAAAAATTATATTTAAAAGCGTAAAGTACACATTTTGCACGAAACGTTTTTATTTACTTTGTAACGATAGTCGTGTCGGGAAGCTTTTCTGCCAGTGTTGTCATATCATCTTCGGAAACCGCGATGCCTTCTATGTAGAGCTTTTTGAGTCCTGTGATATTAGTCAGCGGAGTAAGGTTTGCAACGGGGTTTCCGCCAAGCTTTATCCAGCCGAGACTTGTTAGGGACATAAGTGGCTCAACATCAGAAATGATGTTGTTTTCAAGGTAGATTTCCGTCATATCAACCATACCCATAACCGGTGTGATGTCAGTAATCTGATTGTTCTGGAGATGAAGCCTGTCCATATATTTCATACCGCTGAGTGCTGAAATGTCAGAAATTGCGTTATCGTTAAGACGGAGCAAGGTGATATTCGGCATTTCTGCAAGCGGTGTAATATCGGAAATATTGTTTTCCGAAAGGTCAAGGGTTTCGAGTTTGAGCAGACCGTCAAGTGCGGAAATATCTGTAATATTGTTGGAACGCAGGTAAAGGTCCTTCAGAGAAACAAGTCCTGCCAACGGAGTAAGATCGCTGATGTTGTTCTTGAACAGGGAAAGCGTCTGAAGATTTGTCAGGCCCTTCAGCGGAGTAAGGTCACTGATATTGTTCTGGTAAATATGAAGCTCGGTAAGGTTTACCATATATTTCAAATCCTGAATATCTGCATCGGTAAGTCCCTTATTGTTCAGTGTAAGGGTTGTAAGGTCGGTGCTGTATTCAACGCCCTGGATTGTAATGAACTGAGGCAGGTCGGACATAACCTGTTCCTTTGCTGCTGCAGCCTCGCTTACAGCCGGATTATCCTTGCCAAGAATATAGTCAGACTTATCCCTGAAGCCGATATTGGGTGAGGTTTCAGCCTTCAGCGACTCAACCTGCGATTCCAGTTCAGCAATTCTCGATTCGTAGCCTGCCGAGTCGAAGGTTGTTTCACCCTCAGCCGAAGCGGTATCATCTTCCTTATTACACCCCGTCATTGACAAAGCCATTGCCGCAGCAAGCAGTACACCGAAGGTACTTCTCATCTTCTTATCCATAGTTACTTTCCTTTCAAATAAAAAAGCCTGTGACACCCTTGCCGCAGACCGTTACAAACAATATGTTATTTCAACATCAGCTTTACAATCCTGTTATCGGCAATATATTTTTTTTGGCGCGCCAAAGTTAAACCCAAAGCTAAAGTAAAAGCCTGCGCCTGCAAAAAATATAAAGTTAAAAAAGCCAAGAACAGAATTTACAGCCTTCATACTTTTAACTCCAAAAATAAAAATCTACACAGTTTATTATATACCTATTGCGTGTTATTGTCAAGGATTTTTGCAAAAAAATATGTGCATCCGTCATTTTATTCCATTTAAGTTACAATATGTAACCCAATTTACCAAATTGTAATTTGTATTGAGCTGCAAACTATGCTATAATAATTTTATATTATGATAAAATAAACTTTAAGGGGTTTTTAGATATGACCGACGAAACAATACGCCAGCAGGTTTTGCCTGTGGCAAATAGAATAAATGAGGAAGTCAAAAAGGCTGTTATCGGCAAGAATGACATCATTGTCAAGACTCAGCTTGCTATTATTGCGGGGGGACACATTCTTCTTGATGATATTCCTGGTGTAGGAAAGACAACCCTTGCACTTGCTTTTTCAAAAGCAATGTCACTTGATTATAAACGTATGCAATTCACTCCTGACGTACTTCCCGCAGATGTTACAGGCTTCACGGTGTACAATAAGCAGACGGAACGATTTGAATACAAACCAGGTGCGGCGCTTTGCAGCCTTTTTCTTGCTGACGAAATAAACCGTACCTCAAGCAAGACGCAGAGCGCGCTTCTTGAGGCTATGGAAGAAGGTGCGGTAACTGTTGATGGTGTTACACACGAGCTTCCCAAGCCATTCATAGTTATTGCTACACAAAATCCAATCGGCTCGGTGGGCACGCAGATGCTTCCGGAATCACAGCTTGACCGTTTCATTGTGCGCCTTTCAATGGGTTACCCTGACCTGAACAGCGAGATTGCAATTTTAAAATCTAAAGGTGCGGAAAAGCCTGTCGACAGCATTGTTCCTGTTGCAAGCGCAAAGGACGTACTTATGCTTCGTGCGGCGGCTGAACAGATTTTTGTTGATGACCGTGTATACAAATATATTGCTTCAATTGCGGCAGCAACACGTACTCACCCGCAGATAAAGCTTGGTTTAAGTCCGAGAGGCTCGGTTGCTCTTGCGGCTATGGCAAAAGCTACGGCACTTTTAAGCGGCAGAAGCTATGTCATTCCAGATGATGTAAAATTCATTCTCAATGATGTTGTCGAACACCGAATCATCATTTCGCCAAAAGCAAAGGCGGCAGGAGTCACTGCTGCTGATGTACTCCGTGACATAAGTGCACGGACACCTGCTCCGAAAATCTGAAATCCGAAAGGACAAGCCTTGTTATGAGGATATTTTATTTTTTGATGCTGGCTTTTTCGGTTGTTTTCCATATTCTGTACAAAGGTGACCTTTCCTTTGTATTGCTGATGTTTATGATCATTCTGCCGATTGTTACTCTTATTATGACAATTGTTTCAGCCTTCACTGTTCACGTTTCGGCAGGCTTTGAACATCTTTCGGCACTCAGAGGACAGCCTGCCGTCCTGAAAGTAAATGTCAGAAACAAATCTCTGCTGCCAATAGGCTGTTGTGTGGTCGAATTGTTTTACAGCTCACACATTCCATTTGACACATCGGCAAGGAACAGATACAGACTCAGTGCGGCAATCGGTGCAAAAGCCTCAGAAGCCTTCGCTTTCAACATCACTTCCCAACACTGTGGAACAGCTGATGTTTATGTTAAACGAGTATTGATAAGAGATTATCTGCGGATTTTCTCAATCCCCGTAAGAGTATCCGCTAAAGGGAAATGTGTTTCTTCACCTGTTCTTTATCCTGTTCAGGCAACAATTGAAAGTATGCCCGTTTCTGCTGATGATGGCACAGCTTTTTCTCCGTACAAGTCAGGAGATGACCCCTCAGAAATCTTCGCACTTCGTGAATACCGGGAAGGTGACAGCAATAACCGTATCCATTGGAAATTAAGCAGCCGAAGCGAAAATTTCATTGTAAAGGAACTATCACTTCCTATCGGCTGTAATATTCTGCTTGTCACGGATTTTTACAGCTGTACAACTGCATCTGCAACTGACAGGATACTTGATTCCGCCTTTTCGGTTTCAAATTTACTCGTTGAATTCGGTACGGCACATACCCTTGCATATGCCCGTTCGGATTATAGTGTGAAGAGAGCTGAAATAGACACCGAGGATAAACGTCTTGCGGCAGCTTCGGAATTATGCTCTGAGCTTGGAAATGCAATAACGGATTTTCCGTTTGCCCGTGCAGCTGCTTCGGACGAATTCTTTTCTTCACGCAAACATTTTTCACGCGTCATTATTTTTACCGACAGCACAGATTTTGCACGGACAGAAGAGCTTGAAGCCTTATTTGGCGAGGCTTACATTACAATAATATGTTCAGGTACTCCGGACACCACCGATGATGAGAAGTGCCGCACAGAAATAATTTATGCTGATGCCGAAAAGCTCAGCAATCATGAACTGCTGATTATCTGATGAAGGGAGGTACGGCAATATGGCAGCTCAGGAAATAAGCATACAGATTTCTGCAACTGTAAAAAAAGCAGGCTCAAAGCCTACACTTCAAATGCAGATTATCAGATTTTTTATTGCCGTACTCGCCTGCATTGGCTCTGTATTTATGTTTCTGACTGCATTTGACCTTACGGTAAACAAGGTTGCTGTAAGCTTGCTCATTATCACATGTTGTATCGTAACAAATGCATACAGTCTTAAAAAAAGCGTTTCATATTCAGCCTTTGCTTTTTCATCACTTTCCTGCATAATCGCTTCGTTTGTGCTAAAGGAAGAGTATGCAGCAGGGACAGTCAGAATGGCGAATATTTATAAAGCACTTATTGACCCTGATTACAGAAAAACGCCGTATATATCTCTACTTGAACCTGAGCTTGCGGACAAGCATCTTGCGGTATTCATACTCCTAACCGTCGTTTTCTTATGCCTTTCAATCGGATTTCTGTTCAATTATCTGAACTCAGGATTTTACCCGACTGCTTTTATTATTCTGCTTTCACTGCCTGTATTCGTCCCCGGCTTTGAGCCGTCATTCATATCATTTGCGGCGTTTATTATCACGATAACGGGATTTTCCGTTCTTGAATTCACCGTAACAAATTCTGTCAGGGAACAGCAGTTTTCACGATACGGAATGCAGTGCACGGCAATTGCGGCTGTTATTGCAGCAATATGTATTACAATTGTTTTTATTTTTATGAAAGTCACTGATTATGAGCGTTCCGATAAAATCAATGAGTTGTTTCAGAAAGCTGACAATTACATTGACAGCGGTGAGATGCACAATGATATTATGAAAACTTTTTATTTCGGTGATGAATATACATTTTACGGTGCAATCAATCACGGAAAGCTTGACGAATTCAGTGACATACGCTTCAAATTCATTGATGTGCTTCAGGTTACAATGCCGCGCACAGCTGATACAGTTTACCTGCGTGGTTTTGTTGGGTCGGTTTATACAGGAAGAAGCTGGGAGGAGCTTTCCGCAAGCAAGCTTCGTGAACTTGAAGATATTGCCGAAGGCTTTACTACAGATGGACTTTCGCCCTTGCTTTTTGACAGCTACAATCTGAAAAATGCTCCTGCAATTCTTCCGAATTACAGTTTCACGGTAAAGAATATAGCTGCAAATGACGATTATATGTATATGCCGTATAATCTTGTGCCTGAAAGCGTTTCAAGATATAACATCATTGACCACAGTTATTTTGAAGGAACTTCCTCAACATATTTCGGTCAGGTTTACAATCCCGACAGTTATCACGGATATCAGAACCTTTTTCGCAAGCGTTGGTCAATTCCGTCAGCACTTACTGCAGATGAAGCGGCTTACAGAAATTTCGTCTATGAGAATTATCTTGATATTCCGACAGATTTTCCTGTTACGGAAATTTTTAATCAGAATTACTACGAATATATCACTGCTGAGGAAATTCAGACTGGAAAGAGTACACTTGATGAAATGACCGTATTCAGCAGAAAGCTTTATTACATCAAGGAATGGCTTCGCGACAACTGCACATACAGCCTTACCACCGAGCCTCTGGCACGTGGCGAGGATTTCGTTAATCACTTTATTGAACACAAGGAAGGCAGCTGCTCTCACTTTGCGTCAACAGCGGCACTGATGTGCCGTTATGCAGGAATTCCTGCCCGATATGTTGAAGGCTATATCATTACTCCGTATGACATTGAATCAGATGAACCTATGGGTTCGACCATTACTGTTGATGTAAAGGACTCTCACGGTCACGCATGGGTTGAAATTTACATTGACGGATACGGCTGGTATCCTATGGAATTTACTTCAGGTTACGGAAATGTAAGAACTGCTTTTCCGACAGAAACAACCGTTACGGAAACTGAGCCTGTTACTGGAAATGAATCTGAGACAAATGAAACAACTATTGTTCAGAATGAGGAAGAAACAGACATTACTACAAACATTACCGCTACCGCACCGCAGCCACAGGAAGCTGTAACGGCTGTTCCTGACAGTCAGGACAATGCCGAAGGAACAGTTACAACTGTTCCTTCAGAAAAAACAGAATCGACAACGTCGCAGGATAATGAAAATAACAAACCTCAATCAATCGGTTTCGGAATTTTCGGCATTGAGGGTAACAAAAAGGTTGACGTTGTCTATGACCTTACGTGGCTTATTGTTACGATAATTATCATTCTTGCCATTCCTGCAATTGTAATCCTCCGTAGAATGATTATTCTGTCGCGATATCGTTCAGCTGAGACTCCCGCTTTACAGGTCAAGGCTGACTATAAGCGTTTTTGCTGTCTGTTGAAAATAATGAATATGCCTGAGCAAGGCGGAATGAGTTACTCTGAATATGCTGATGAACTGGCTAAACGTTCACAGTTTCTTGCTGAGGACAATGCTTCTCAGATTATCTTTCTTGCACTGAAAGCATCCTTCGGCGGTGACAGCATTAACCGTGACGAGGCTCACGAAATGCGTACAGAGGTAACAAGCCTTATCAAACGTTACTGCCGCTCCATCTCTGCTTTTGGAAAGTTTAAAATCAAGTTTCTTTACTGTATAATTTAACTGACAACGCTGTGGCTTTAGCTGCAGCGTTGTTTTGTTCACAAAATATTTACATATACAAATTGACAAAAAACATTCCATTATAGTGTAAAATGTTGTATAATAAGTGTATATGTAAAAAGAAAGGAAGGGAAGTAGCATTGAAGTATTCAGTTAAAACGAAGCTGATTGCTGTGACCTTTGCGGTATTTGCGGTTGCGGCAGTGATGTTTTCCCTTATATCATATTCGGCAGCAAAGCGTTCGGCTGAAGCTGTTGTAACATCACTTATAGACCAGAGTGCAGTTACTGCGGCTGATGCTCTTTCAGGAAAGATTGACGCAGTTACTGCTGTTGCCGCTGACGTTTCAAAGGATTTGTCAATGAGCCGTGCAGTTGACTCGTATCGTCTGCGCTTGCTTGAAGCAAGAAACGAAAGCTATGAAGGCACAGGTATGATTTTTGACGTGGTAAACGCATCCGATATGAAATCAATTGACGGAAAAACTGATTATTCCTCAAACGAAGCTGTAATAAATGCTGTTGGCGGTACACCCTGGCTTACGGCTCCTTATGAGCTTGACGGAAGAAGCGTCTGCACCTACTCTGCTCCTCTCGATTACTTAAACAAAGACCGTGCAGGTGTGCTTGTGTGCACGCTGGGCAGTGAATTCTTCGATGAAACCTTTGATAAGATTTCGCTCGGCAAGTCCTGCGCTGTTTATGTCAAGGATGAAAACGGCATTATAGCCGGACAAGCTTCCGACAATGTTGATATCTATGTTACTTCAAATGTTATCGACAGCCGTGCGGGCTGGACAATTTATGTTGAGGCTGTTCCTCAGGAACTTATGCCGCCGCTTACATTTGAAATTGTTACATCGGTTATTCTTTCGGTTATTCTTGCAGCTCTGCTGAGCCTGATTATTGTTGTAATTCTCAGCAAGACCCTTACTCCTATCAAGTCAATGGCAAAGCGTATTTCCGCACTTGCCGAGGGCGATTTCACATCCCCTGTTCCGAAGGCTTACTACAACGACGAGTCAATGGCGATTGCTGAGGCACTCAACAAGACAATCGGTGCACTCAACGGTTGTATCCGCGAAATCACAGTTTCAATCAACCACGTTGCTGAGGGTGACATTTCCGAGGACAAGGCTGTTTATGCAGGCGATTTCGCTATGATTCACGATGCGCTTTCCGACGTAAAGAAAACGCTCAGAAAGGCGCTTTCACGTATCCGCACAGCTTCGGAAAAGGTTATTGACAACGCTGAAAAGATTACGGTAAAATCCGCTGCAAAGCCTGAACCTGTAAAGAAAAACGTTGCGGTTTACAACGCTTTTGAGGATTGTACCGATATTGTTGCCGAGGCAAACAAGACTGCTGCAAAGCTTGAAGAAACAAGACAGAAGCTTGCTGACGAACAGAAAAAGCTTGACAATCTTACAGAGGCGATTTACTCAATCAATGACAACACCGACGGAATTGTTGATGTTGTTGAACAGATTGAGGATATTGCTTTCCAGACAAATATTCTTGCGCTCAATGCCGCTATCGAGGCTTCGGGTGCAGGTGAATTCGGAAAAGGCTTTGCGGTTGTTGCCGAGGAAGTTCGCTCCCTTGCGCAGATGAGTTCCGATTCTGCAAAGTCCACAACAGAGCTTATCGAAGGCACTGTTTCCTCCATTTCCAAGGGTTCAACCCTTGCGAAACAGACTGCTGCACTTCTTGAAGAAGCGCTTGCTTCCGCTGATGAGGCGCTTGCACAGATGAATGTTCTTACCAATGCGGCCAAGGAATACGCAGATGCTGCAAAATCCGCAGAGGACTTAATTCTCCAGCTTTCACTTGAACCTGCATACGAACCTGTGAAGCCTGACACGACAGACGCAAAGGCGATTGTTACCGAAGCTAACCGAATGAAGAAGATTGCGGAGTCCTTCAAGACAAAATAAAAAATGGGTATCGAGATAAAACTCGATACCCTTATTTTATATGATTTCAAAAACCTCGTTCATTGGCTTCATCTGTTTTTCACGCGGCACATATGCGGGCTTGCCGACAGGAATTACGCTCATAAGACGGTGTCCCTCAGGTGCACCAATGAACGCATTTATTTCCTCTGCGGAAACAATGGGGTCGTTCATCCAGCAAGCACCAAGTCCCAACTCCTCGGCTTTGAGAAGCAGATTTTCAACTGCTGCACCAACACTCAGCACGTCGGGATTTCCCAATGCGTAAAGCATTTCGCTGTGTCCGTAATCCTTTGCGGAATAATACTCCTCAACACGTGGGTCGTGATACTTCATTTCGGTAAGGTACACCAGAATTACCACAGGTGCGTTCTTGAAAAAGGTTGTCTGCTTCACTCTTGATGCAACAAAGTTTTCGTCTTCGGCATCGCTGTAGAAGCGACGTACTCCCCTTTCAACCGCTTCTGCAAGTGCGTAAATCTTTTCGGGAGTTCTGATTGCCACAAACCGCCAGCACTGGCTGTTGCAGCCGCTTGGTGCGGTTACTGCTGCTGAAACAAGCTGTTCAATCATACTGTCGTCAACGCTGTCAGCAAGATATTTCCTTATGCTGCGGCGTTTGTTTATCAGCTCATTATATTCCATAGTTTTTCCTTTCTTATCAGACAATTGTTACGCCGTAGCCTCGGCAGATTTCTTCAAGAGGAAGTCCTATACCCTTGCCAGACGGTATCATTTCCCATATTCCGTCGGTACGCTCAAAGGCTACTGCAAGAAGGGTTCTCTTGCTGATATTATCAGAAATCGGCAGATGCATATGAACACCATTTTCGCAAAGAATGCTCACATCACCGTCCGAAAGCTTATCGAAAAGATGAGTAGGATTGTTGCCATAAATTGAAAATAACACAACCATCATACTGACTTTGGCAGGAATTCTTCGGAAATCCACATACATCACACGCTTGTCGGGAGCATTGAGATATGTTACACTTCCACAATCAGAGTGGTCATTGCCGAAGAAAATCATACTTCTGTCTCCGATCACTCTGCCATTGCTGTCAAGCATAAACATATACGCGTCAATATCCATTTTTATTTCTGATTTTCCTGTCAGCTCAATTTTATACTGCTTCGGTGCAATAGGCAGACGCTTTCCCGGGGCAATTATCACATTTTCCTCGTTATACTCAACAGTAATTTCTTCTTCAGGCTCTTCAGGCTCAGGCTCTACTGTTTCAAGCTCAGGCTCAGGCATTGTTGCAAGCTGAACATAGTCAAGACTATTAAGCATTTCTGCATAAGCCGCAGGTGCTTCCCTGTCAATTGTGTGAAGCATTGCACCGTCTGAATAAGTATTTTCACTTCCTGCTGTACCACAGAGAATTATTCTTCTTTCAACTGCGGATTTAATCACGATATTTCCATAAATAACCGAGCCGCTTCTGATTTTTCCCACGTTAATCGTAATTGTATTGTAGCCTTGGACAAGCGTATCAGACGACAAGGATATATCGTGAAAATTACAGTTTATTTCCGCTTCGACAGGTGAATATATTTCTATTGCATACGCATGATTTTTTTCGGCTTCAAAGATACCAAGGTCAACAATTCTCGGCATTCCCCAGAATTGTTCCTCATCCTTTATGCCAAGTATTGCACCGTTCACTGCAACGTTTTTGAAAGACGTGTCCTCGTTACGACAGAACACAGAAATATTTCGTTCCTGAGGAAGATTGCTGTTTGTAAGCTCAATGTTCATATTGTCAATCCGAACATTTTCGGCATCAATAATAAGCACGGGACCTGAGTTGCTCCACAAAAGTGCATCATTGCCGTTTATCACACAGCTTTTCCGCACGATGAAGCCGCCCTCAAACTCCCCTTTCGGAAGTTCGACTCTACCATAGCTGTCGGGGTTATCCAGAAGCTGCTGGATATCCTTGCTGCTCAAAAAATCACCACCCGATTATAGAAATTATTGTCATTATTGAAATAAGCACAGCAGCGATAATTCTTGCTGTGATGAATATTTTGCTTTGCTTTGCAAAGCTTTCAGCGCTGCTGCGAAGAAGTGCTGCCGCTGTCAGGCCGCTTATTTCAGCGGAAGCGTCGGAGTTACTGCGGATTGCTGACGGACATACTGACGAAGCAATCGCTGTATCTGTTTCATCAAGTATGTGCATATTTACTGCATCAGCTCCAACTGCACAGCTTTTCAGTCCCTGTTCAGCCGCTTCACGTATTACACGAAGCTTATCGGAAGCGTCAGCATTGACAATAGCTCTGATATCTGAAAACCTTTTTGAAAGCTCCTTGTCATTCATTTTAGCAAGCTGTTCTGAACTCAGGATTACACCCTTACCCTTTTTGCCTGATTTCTTCAGCGTGTATATTACAGTTTCACGGCTTGCTGAGGTCATAAGAATTGTTCTTACGCCGCTTTTTTCAAGATTGTCAAGGTCATCGGCAATGTTTTCGTACATCTTATCGTGAAGAGTCAGCATTCCTATAAGCGTGCAGCCACCATTAGGAAGCTTTTCATCCTTCATAGCACGATCACTTACCGCAAGTGCAATAACGTCATTTCCTGTCAAAGAAATAGTTGCCGCAAGCTTTATCAGTGCATCACTGTTAGTAATTCTTTTCTTTTTTCCGTCAGCAGAAAAACTTTCTGAGCATTTGTTGATAATCAGCTCTGCGTTTCCGCTCATAAATGTTGCAAGCTTACCGTCAATATTTACGGTAACAGCGCTTATGCCGCCGCTTCTCAGCCCTGACAGCTTCTTTACCTTTACCTTGCCTGCCGCTTTTTTGGCAAATTCAAGGATTGCCCTGTCAACTGCAGTACCACCGTAAACTGTGTTATCATTATCAAGATAAGCGGTAGATGTATTGACAACAGCAGTTTTAACAAGTGCAACTATTTTTTCATTGACATCATCAAGCTTATCAATCTGATTTCCTGTACCATCAATAAAACCGCTGACGATATATTCTCCATCTGTATATGAGCCTGTTTTGTCAACAAAAACAACATTTATCTTGTCCATATCGTTCAGAATATCGGGCTTCGAAATCTTCACATCCCGCTTATCAAGGTTATTCATTATTCTTGCAGCAGTTGCTTCAACAATAAGGTTTTTACCGCAAAGGCAAACTATAGCAAGCACAACCGACGCTGCTGAAAAGCCTTCAAGCAATCCCTTCACAAGCTGTCCAGACATACTGCCATAAATTGCACAGAACACAAATACAGTTGCCGCACAGACAGCACCGATTATTCCGCCTATGCGAAGTATCCCGCTGAAATTGTTACTATGTATTTCAAGCCCGGCTTTTCCTTTGTCCGCACCTGAAACATTATCGCCTGTCGCAGTAATTTTCATTGCACCGCTGCCTGACGAAGCAACCATACCCTTGTAAAGACTGTACGCACTTTTTAAGCCCATTGCCCTGTTTCCGTGAAAAGATGAAGGCGGCGTTGTTTTTTCGGCTTTTTCAAGAATACCGAATTCTGACTGGTCAACAATAAATCTGCCCTCTGCAACAAGTCCGTCGGCGGGAATAATATCCCCTGCTGAAAGATAGACAATATCTCCGACAGCAAGCATTTTTTCTTCTATCCGCTCAATTTTTCCGCCGCGAAGTACGGTATACACACTTTGCTTCGCTGCAGTACATATCTCTGTTGTTTTCTTATCAGATGAATAACGTAATACTGCTTCAAAGAATGCACAAAGCACTGCAAGACCCGAAAGCACGAATATACTTATTGCATCGGAAACAGGTGCGGTTACTTCAAGAAGACCAAGAAGCAAAGCAATAATTTTAATCATTGCCGCAATTATAAAAAGCTTGCAGCTTAATGATTTCATACCTTTGATAATATAGTCAGCAAAACTTATTTCAATTGTTCGCTCATTCAAGCCGTATTTCTGTATTGAAGCCTCTGCTTCTCTTGCAGAAAGACCGGTTAAAGACATAAATCATATTCCTCTCTGTTGGGAAATTAAATAATCCTTACCCTGATTAACATTCCTCGCTCGTGACGTGAACCACGGAAAACTGTTCCGTCGGTAAGGCGTATTGCCTGACCTGCAGGCACCGGATTACCCTGCGGTGAAAGCATACCGTCTGCACATCGGTTTATGAGAAACCACTCACCATTATGACAGCAGACATATGCCTGCAATGACTTATCCGCCTTTTCATCGGCAAAAACGTTACTGTAGAGATGCCATTTGAAAAGTGGTGTGTTGTTTACCACGTCAAGCTCGGAGTAGCTTCTCCATTCGCCGTCGTGTCCACGCACCTCTGAACTGAGTTCGAAACGCACAATATTCTTGTCTGTAATACGTGTTCCGCAGAATGGACAGACAGGGTTATTTATATCGTGCAGAACAAACCATTTCTTTTCGCAGGACGGATTTGAACACTTATGGAGCAAATCCCATGTCTTGACAAGACCACGTTCCCATTCCATTGCAGATGGACGCAAAGCAGGGTTATGAAGACCGTCAACGAACGCACGCAGAAATAGCTTTTCCATTACAGGGCCAAGGTCCTTGATGGTTGTTTTAAGCGCAGACGGACGGTTTGATGTATCTTCGGGATGCTCGATAAAGGTTGCCATTGGACCCAGGCCGAGGTAATCGTCACGCTCAGCTGACTCGGTTGAATAAATCTTCGGTCCCATAAGCGGATGACGGAAGAACAGGTACTCATAGATAAGCACCGCAAGTGCGTGCAAATCCGTTACTGAGCTTGGAATCATTCTTCTTGGGTCGTTACGGTCAAGCTCCATTGTTGAGAGAACTTCAGGGGCAATATAGCCACGTGTTCCCGCAACTTCAGGAGGGAAAAGCCCCGGCACAACAAGCGTATCGATATCAATAACAACGCAGTTGCCCGACTTCGGGTCGATAAGCACGTTGTTGTTGGAAAGGTCGGAATGTGCAAGACCCGCCTGGTGAAGTCTTCTGATAGAACGTGCCAGCAGGAGTGACATCTGTATCATTGAACGG
>CALATN010000039.1 GCA_937891895.1 uncultured Clostridia bacterium | reverse complement strand
ATGGCATTGGCCACATTTCTTTGTTCACAATCATTTCTAATTTGTCAACCGGTGCGCGTAGCGCATCCATTACAGGTACAACCTCCTGCCGGAAGAACTCTGCCTGTTCTTTTCCACGTGGCATAGCAGATGCCTGCTGCGTCACCTCAATCAATTTCTTCAACGCGTTTCTCGTATCAGCTAATAAGTCCGAAGATTCTGCGAGCAATTCCGTCTGTACTCCTACGTGAATGGAAGCACATGCTTCCCTAACCTGATTCACAGAAGATGCAAGGGAAGTAATATATTTGATGACTGCCGGTATAATATGCTTACTGGCAATGTCAATCATCGCTCTTGCTTCTATATTAATAGCTTTGGCATAAGTTTCGTATTTGATTTCCGCACGGGACTCTAATTCAGCCCGTGTAAATACACCAAATTTTTCAAACAGACTCACGGTCTTATCTGTCACAAGATACGGAATGGACTCTACCATCGTAGCAAGATTTGGAAGTCCACGTCTTGCAGCTTCTTCTACCCATTCCTGAGAATAACCGTTCCCACTAAACAGAATCCGTTCATGCTCCGATGCATATTCACAAATCAACTCTTGCACCGCTGCATCGAAATCCTCCGCCTGCTCCAGTACATCACACGCTTCCCCAAACGCCTCTGCTACAATCGTATTGAGAACAATCGTTGAAGTCGCAACGGAATCTCGGGAACCAACCATACGAAATTCAAATTTATTTCCGGTAAATGCAAATGGAGAGGTACGGTTTCTGTCCTCCCCGTCTCTTGCGATCATGTCGGCAAGGACCTCCTCAAAGGTAACGTCCGTTCCCTTTGCGCGAAGCTCCTCACAGCGCCTCTGCGCGCGGCATTCATTGGATGCGGTGAGGAAGATCTTGACCTCGGCATTCGGGAGAATAACAGTACCGATGTCACGTCCGTCCATAATGCAGTGAATGTAAACCTTTTCAAGGCCTTCCTTCTTAGCCATTTCGAGAAGGCCGTAGAGGTGTTCCATATGGCTGTGTACGCCGCCAGGGGAAAGAAGACCCATAAGGTGAAGTGCGCTGCCCTTAGCCTTGCAGTTTTCGATAGCGGAAACAAGTGCAGGGTTTGTGAAGAAGTCGCCGTCCTTGATGGACTTGGAAATCTTAACGAGCATCTGATAAACAATTCTGCCTGCGCCGATGTTTGTGTGGCCAACTTCGGAGTTACCCATCTGACCGTCAGGAAGACCAACGTCAAGGCCTGAAGCGCCGATGATTGTGTTAGGGCATTCAGCAAAATACTTGTCAAGGTTAGGCTTCTTTGCAGCAGCAATAGCGTTGCCGTAATCGGAGTTATTGATGCCGTAGCCGTCCATAATAATTAAAGCAAGAGGTTTTTTGCTCATTGGAATTATTCCTTTCAAATTAAATATTCACGGATTTGGGCAGGAGCCAGAACCCCATATAGTAACGGGTTTCGTCCTCAAAGGGGTTGTAGTCCTTCCAGACCTTGTAGAAAAGTCCGTAATAATCCTCGCTGCCGTTTTCGTACTCAATAACGGGTACGCAGAAAATCGGCGGCTGATTATTTTTCTTTGCACGGACCAGGTCAACCGAGAAGAAGCACAGCGCAATCATCAGTACCGCACCGCACGCCGCCGCAATGGTTTTCCACTGCTTTACGGTAAGTGGTTTGTCCTGCCTGCGCTTCTGCTCTTCACGTCTTACACGCTTTAATCGTGAGGTTTTCATAAATAAAATCCTTTAAGAGTTACTTTTGAAAACGTACTTTGTGAGTTATTCTCACATCCCCAAAAGTTTTTGTGCTTGCACAAAAACTTGGAGTGGTTAATTTTCGTTCCGAAAATTAACCATTTACTGCTGCCTGAACGATTGTGTTGAAGTCAGCAGCCTTGAGGGAAGCACCGCCGATGAGACCGCCGTCAACGTTTGGCTTGGAGAGAAGCTCAGCAGCGTTAGCAGCGTTCATGGAGCCGCCGTACTGGATTGTTACAGCGTCAGCAGTTGCAGCGTCATAAATCTTAGCAAGTGTTGCACGGATGAATGCGCAAACTTCTTCAGCCTGGTCAGCTGTAGCTGTCTTGCCTGTACCGATAGCCCATACCGGCTCGTAAGCAATTACACACTTCTTAACATCTTCAGCGGAGATATCGAAGAGGTCGAGCTTGATCTGACGAGCGATAACTTCTTCAGTGATGTTGCATTCTCTTTCCCAGAGAAGTTCGCCAACGCAAACGATTGGCTTGAGACCAGCAGCGAGAGCAGCCTTAGTTCTCTTGTTAACTGTTTCGTCAGTTTCACCGAAGTACTGTCTTCTTTCGGAGTGACCGAGAACAACATATTCAACGCCAACTTCAACGAGCATATCAGCAGAGATTTCGCCTGTGAAAGCACCGCTCTTTTCAAAGTGGCAGTTTTCAGCGCCAACCTTAACGTTGGAACCTGCTGTTGTATTTACAGCTGTTTCGAGGTTTGTGAAAGGTACGCAAGCGATAACTTCAACCTTACCTTCAGCGTTAGCAACGAGAGGCTTGATAGCTTCAAGAAGCTCCTTAGCTTCAGGACGTGTCTTGTTCATCTTCCAGTTACCTGCGATAATAGCTTTTCTGAGATTCTTGTTCATATTGATTAACTCCTTTTAAAATAGAATGAATTTTTACCACTACAATTATACTATATAACAGCGGCTTTGTCAATTATTTGACAAATGCAAAAGTAGGCTTTTTTCGGTGCGGATTTTGTGTAAATAAGAAAAAACGCCCCCGTCGGCAATGTGACAGGGACGCTCAAAAGGAATATACGGTTAATATATGAATGCGTTTTTGATTTTTCTTGCACCGAGTGCAACGGATGTGTAGATTATTAAGCTGACAGCGAAAACTGCGATAAGCCACGGCGCATCTGCGGAAAGTTCCGAGTCAATACTCTGGAAAAGAATAATGAACCCGATTGCGCCTTCAGCAAACATATATCCCAATGCTGTCCACATAACACGGCGTGAGTTTTTCTTCACGTCAGCTTCGTCGCCTGTTCTGTCCTTAGCCTGTACATAAGCGTATTTGTCCTTTGCGTACCAGACAATCGCTGTTGATGTTATTGCAAGACAAACAATATCAACGCAAAGGAAATACGGAAGCATATCAGCCTTGCCTGCGAGAGGCAGTAAAACAGCCAGCGGAACAGCAATAAGAATTGCTCCGAGTAATGTGTGTACCGACATTATATCAACAATATCCGCTGTTCTCATAGGCATTACCTTGTACATTTTCAGATTGCCTGCGGGCATAGCCATATAAACGAATGACATTGACCCTATAATAAGCCCGAAACAAACCATACCCATTATTCTCAGGAAACTCTCATCATCAAAAATTGTAGCGAACATCATCAGCGGATAAAACATAATAATCAGCTTTACCATCCAGCCCTCAGCCATAAAGGCAAGTCTTATTTTTTTAAATAAAGATAACTTTTTCATATTACACTCCTATTTAAGTCCCCAGGAAATTTTCTTTCTTTTGCTTACTATGAACTCTGCGGCAAGTATAAGTATCACAGCCGCCGCAACGATAAACACTATTCCGCCTGCGCCTGACATAAAGCCTGTTTTTTCACTGAACCCCGTTTCCAAAACAACAAGCGTAAGGTGTGCCCCGATTATAGCTGCAATAATCTGAACAGCTGCGCTTCTTGCCAGCGAAACAATCAGAAGAAATATCTCTGCCAGTATATAGTACATCAACGCATTGCCGATTACACCAAACTCAACATTCAGACCGTTATATTCAGCAATAACAAGCGCAATCTGCAAGGCAAGCGTTATAAGTGTCGAAGCTAAAAACTGTTTCTCCCAGTTAATAAGCCTGAGGTTAAGCATATCCTTTGCGCTGAACGGAAGCGTACCAAGAAATTTTCCCGTGAACATTGTGCTTCCGTATGTCAGGGCGGAGTCCTTTGCCTTTGTGTTGTCACCGATAAGTGTGGTTGGGATTGACGACATCATACCCATAATAAGATAAGCTATAAGATTATGCACAATCATAACCATAACAAAATCATTTTCTTTCACACCAATCGTGAACACAACTGCATCAATTGCCGCAATGACAATCGCTGTGATAATTATAATCAGATTTACATTGCCGTTTTTGTTGTATTCGTTTGAAACCTTTTCCAGCAGCTTCGCACGCTTTCTTTCTTCAATTGTCATATAGCCTCACCTCTGTCTTATCTCAGATTCCAGGAAACGCCCTGTTTGCTCTTGAGAATTGCTCTGCCTATTGCAATTATTGCCACGGTAAGAACAGCAAGAATAATCATTCCGGGGATTTCCGAAAGGAAACCGATGATTTCGATAAGCTTGCCGATTTCAGCTGACTTTTCGTGGTCCTCGGAAAATGCCGCAAGACTAAAACACGGAACTACAATAGCAAGCACACCGATTGTTGTTATTGCAAAAGAAGTCACAGCCTTTCTTGCAAAAACAAGGAGCATAAACATTACCTGAATAATCAGATATGCAATCACACCCAGCGAGCCGATACCCGAATGAACCGCATAACCCGCGTTATCCGCAAGCATAAGCATAATTTCTATGATGATAACGGAAGCGGTTGAAAGCACAAGCTGTTTTTCAAAACCCGAAAGTTTGAATGCAAGAACGTCCTTAGCGTTGAATGGAAGCGTACTGAGAAAGTCACCTGACTTGACACTTCCACCGTAAAGCATTGCTGTGTTGTTCACTTGAAATAAGCTTTGCATATCACCGATAAGCGTTGTTGTCATAGTTGGAAGAAAACCTACAAACATAGTTGCGATAAAAACGTGGAACGGAAGCATCATATAAAGCTCATTGTCAGCACCTGCCGCAATGAACAGCGCTACATCAATAAGAAGCACACCGATAAATGCTACAATTCGGATAATATTCCCGTCACCTGTTCCGCAGCATTTTTTCAGGATGTCTGAAAGGAATTTAACCCTTTTTCTCTCCGCATTTATCATACGGCAAGCTCCTTTCTGTTCTGCCAGATTGAGAATGTGAGCAGGTTTTCCACGTTCGGATTTCTCACGCTTACACCGTCGAACTTGCTGAGGTTTTCACGGAGAACAAGCGCCTCAAAGCCTGCGTTTGTCTTTCTGATACCGATTGTGCATTTCTCGTTGTCACGGGTCAGCTTGTCGTTTGAACCACTGATTACAGCGTACTTGTCTTCGATAAGGTCAATGCTCATTGACTCACGGATTTTGCCGTCGATAATAAGTGTGATAACGTCAGCAATCTTGTCAAGGTCGCCAGTAATGTGCGTAGAGAACAGCACTGAACGTTCACCGTCCGCAACGAATTCACGGAGAAGGTCGAGAATTTCAATTCTTGCTACAGGGTCAAGTCCCGCTGTAGGCTCGTCAAGAATAAGAAGCGTCGGCTTGTGGGAAAGCGCAATGGCAAGCATTGCCTTTGTCTGCATACCCTTTGAAAATGCGGAGATTTTCTTCTTTTCGGGAAGGTCCCACATCTTAATAAGCTTGCTGAACTTTTCCTTGTCCCAGTCCTCATAAGCAAGTGCACAAGCCTGAGCTGTCTTTGCAAGAGTGGAGTTGTAGAACAGGTAGCACTCGTCGGAAACGTAGCCAATTCTGTTCTTTACTGCAATTTCATCACCAATGTTGTCGAAGCCGCATACCGTGATTTTGCCGTTTGTTTTGTCAACCATATTCATTATCAGACGGATGATTGTGGTCTTGCCCGCACCGTTCTGACCGATGAGTCCCATAACCGTACCCGGTTCAATTGAGAAGCTTACATTATCGAGTTTAAAGTCTTTATAGTCCTTACAAAGATTATCAATGTGAAGAATGTCATTCATATATATATTCCTTTCAAAATTGTTTTCTGTTTATAACTCACTTTTCGGTATTGCCGTAGACTGTTTTCAGTTCATCATCAAGACGCTCCATCGGAACATCCAGCTTCTTCAGCACCTCTGCCTGCTTTCTGAAAAGCTCCAGTGCCTCGTCAACGTGTTTTTCCTGTATCATACTTACGTCCTCCAGTTTAACAAATGTGCCCTTGCCTGCAACCGTGTAAATCAAGCCTTCCTGTTCAAGGTCAGCATACGCTCGCTTTGTGGTAATCATACTCACGTTAAGGTCTGCGGAAAGCTGTCTTACGCTGGGCATAAGCTCGTGGGCTTTCAGTTCGCCGTTCATTATCGCCTGTCTGATGCCGTCCTTTACCTGTTCGTACATTGGCTTGTCACCTGCTGCATTGATGTATAAATTCACTCAATCGCCTCCTTCTGTGTATACTGTGTATAACGTTATATACACAGTATACACAGATATACACGGTTTGTCAATACACTAATTTCAAATTTGTGCAATTATCACAACGCTCGCATACAAGTGATGTGCAACAAACACAAAAAACCGTCCCGAATTTGTCTTTCGGGACGGTTAACTGTGTATATACTGTTATACAGTGTGATTATTTGCAGAGCTTCTTTCTGATTACGAAAGCTGCTGCAAGCACCAGCGGAAGTGCAAATACAACGGAAACTGTTTCTGTATCCATTGCTTCGCTTTCAGCTGTTACGCCTGCTGCGGAGGAAACGTCATCGCCCAGTGCTTCCTCGTCAATTACGATTACATAATCGGAAGCGTGACCAAAAATAAGCTGTGCGTTACCATTTGCGATAAGGTCGCTGTCGATGAATTCCATTGCCTTATCGGATGGATTGTAGTAATAAAGATTTGCGTAGCTGTCATTATACTTTCTGCCGAGGCTGATTGTAAGCATTGCCTCAAAACCGAATTTACCGTTGTGTGCAAGGGAAATTTCCATATTGAAATTATCGCCTGTTACATTGTCGATTACATTAACAGGAATTCTCTTGACATTCTTGGAAACACGGAGGTCAACAGCCTTAGGATTTGTAACTGTTTCGCCATTGATAGTCCATGTGATACCGCTGCCCATATCAAGAACGATGTCAACATTTCTTCCTGCAATATCTTCAAGAATTGTCTTAGGAAGCTTTGTTGTGCCGTTCATATCAACAACAACTGTATCGCCGTCCTGTGCAAGTGCCAGCTCGTCAGAAATAACATCCCAGCCTGTCTTGCCATTTTCGCCCTTGATCTGAGGCTGTGTCGGCTTAGGTGCTGTATGGATAGGATAGCTTGTGCCTGCGCCAGGTACATTTACAACAGGTTTTTCATCCGTTGTATTGTAACCCCTTCCGCAGATTGAACAATAATCTGTGGAATTTACAGTATAACCATACTGATGTGCACCCTTATCCTTTGTTTCGTCACAGCCGGAACACTCAATCCAGTGGTTTGTATTATCTGATGAATACTTTTCATTCCACTTATGACCTGCAGGAATTGTAACTGCGCTGTCAGGCTTGATTTCAGGGCAATTCTTACAGTGAATGGACTTTTCACCTTCTGTTGTACAGGTTGCTTCTGTATCAACTGTGTAGGTGCTGTTCCACTTGTGCTCTGCAGGAATAACCTCTGTTCCTGTTGGTTCTTCACAGATTGTACAGATTGTTGTCTTAAGACCATCTTCTGTACAGGTTGCTTCCTTGATATCAACCTTTGTTTCAGGGTGTGTACAATCAGAAACCGTTACGGTTACCTGGGTTGTAAGTGTGTTATAGTTTGCTGTATCCTCAGGTGTATAGGTTATGCCGTAAGACTGACCATCCTCAGGAACAGTAGTTGGATTATCCCATGTCCAGCCATCAGGAAGTGTTGCCTTTGAAAGCGACAGACCTGTGATTGCGGAAGCTGTCTGCGGGATTGTTACAGCAGGATTAGCCTTATTGATTGTTGCTGTTGTAGTATATGTGTTGCTGTCAAGAGTATAGTTCTTGCTTGTAACATTTATCTTTACAGTAACGCTCTTACCGGTGCCTGCATTCTTGTCAGCAAATGTACCTGTTGCTGTGTAATCAACAGCATCTGCATTGACTACACCGTCGAATGTAACTGCAGCAACAGTCGCATCTGTTGTTCCGTCGTAATCCTTATTCTTGACTACTATGCCGCCGATAGAAATTGTCTTTGGTGAAACAACAACACCGAGGTTGATGTTTACATCCTCGTAATTTTCGTCAGCAACCGAATATGTTGCTGGGAATGTCTTTGTACCAACTTCGCCAACGGAAGTGTTTTGTGCATCCCAGCTCCAGCCGGATGGGAGAACCACATCAGCAAGTGTGTCACCGTAGTTGGCCTTGAGATTTGTAGGTGCTTTGTAAGAAGGAATTGCCTTGTTGACCTTAACCTCAATTGTATCATTCTTTTCAGCGTAGGTAACTGTTACCTCTGTTGTGGCAACAGTAAGCTCATCAGGTGTGAAGCTGAATTCGGAAGGCTTGTCAGCGTACTTTACAGTTTCTGTCTTGCCGCTGAGGTATGTTGCTGTGATAGCAAGACCTGTAGGGTCAAAATCTTCGCCGTAGGTATATTCTGCCTTTGTCGGCTGTGTTGTAACTTCAATCGTTGTGATAACATCCTTTACAACATTGATTTCAACTGTGCCCTTTACTGTGTTGTAGTTATTGCCGTCAAGCGGATAGAAGATTACAGGGTATTCCTTTTTGCCGACTTCAAGTGTGATATCGCCGTCAAATGTAATCATACCGCCGTCGCTGTTTCCTGCGCTGAGAGAAAGCTGATTTACAGGTGTTGTATCATAAACAACAGACGGTGCCTTAATGCTTGGGCTGATTACAGGGTCAGCCTTGTCGATTGTAAATGTCCAGCCGTCATCTGTAAGACCCTCTGCAGCAGCGTACTCCGTACCCTCTGCAACGTCAATTGTAACTGTGTATGTGCCTGCGTTTGTTGGTGCACCATTAAGCTTTGTGCTGCCCTTGTAATAGTTAACGGTAATTGCACCGATACCTGTTACTGTATCAAACGGCTCAACTGTTGCTGTCTTTGCTGTCTTGTCGTATACGCAGCTTTCGGGCTGTGTGAAAGCAAAGTCAGAAGCTTTAAGCTTGCCTCTTACTGTGATGCCTTCAACTGCCACTTCATTTCCGCCGTAGGAAATCATAACACTTGTGTTGCCCTTTGCAAGAGTTTCAGGGGAAATTGTAAGGAGTTCGTGTTCGATAACTTTTGTTTTGCCACTATCGTATGTTGCAGTTACTGTAAGACCTGTCGGGTCAAACTTGTCGCCTTCTGCATATTCTGTCTTTGCAGGTGTACCTGTAACGGCAATACCTGTGAGGGTATCCTCAGTAATAGGTAAAGAAACCGTTGTTTTAACAGGGTCATAGTTTGTGTCATCAGGTGTGAAGATTACAGGATAATAATGTATTCCCACCTTGAACTCAATTGCTCCGTCAAATGCAATCATACCTGCTACTTCTGCGCCCGAAGCAGGGTTTGTTGCTGTTGCAGTCAGTGTAACGTCAGCTGTTGTAGAGCTTGTGTAGAGAGTTCCGTCGCTGGAAGCTGTTACTTCAACCTCAGGAACAACCTTTTCGATTGTAAATTCAACCTCTGCTGTTGCACCCATATATGTCACCTTAGCTGTGTATGTGCCTACGTCCTTCGGTGCAGCTTCAAGCTTTTCATTACCCTTGTAATACTCAGCAGGTGGGTCAACATAATGATGTGTAGCTGCAGCTACTGTCGCTGTCTTAGCTGCGCCGTCGTATCCAAGACTCAGTGGTGCTTCGATTGTTATTGTGCCGAGATCCTCGCCGCAAGCACACTTCAATGTAATTGCATTGCCTGAAGCTGTGGAAACAGCTGTATAATGTTCTTCTATTGTTTCAGTCTCCAGATTTATAGGACAATCCTCACAAGCAGTTGCCTTGGTATGACTGTTCTCATCATATTCAGAATAGGTTACATTATTTCCATTATGCTCATGTTTTACGGTATCAACAGTAACAGTACCTGTATCCTCTACACACTTATCAATTTTTACACTGTTATCTGTAATTTCAATTATGCCATAGTTATACACTTCTGCAAATTCGCCGCCTGTAATTGTTCCGCCGCTTTGGTTATTAACATTATTGAATGTGCCGCCTGTGATTGTTGCGCCATCATAGTTATAAACTCTTCCATTGAATGTGCCGCCTGAGATTGTTCCGTAGTTGCTAACATTATTATTAAATGTACCGCTTAAAATTGTTCCTTCATTGGAAACTCGTTCACTAACTGTTCCCTCGATTATAAATTCAAATCCCGAGTTAAGGTCCAATCTTCCACTGCCCACGCTATATCTCCAGCCTGTGCCGCTTATTTCATCATAGTTAAGCATTTCCTGTGTGATTGTAACAACATTAGTAACGGTAACAGGAACTGTTGTTGTCTTTTCGCCGTATGTAACGGTTACAGCTGTATCCTCTTTCGCAAGGTTTGTCTTGTCAAAAGTGAAATCACCCTTGTTTTCGTCGGAATAAGCTACATCAGCTGTGTTGCCGCTGAGATATTTTACTGTAAGAACAAGACCTGTCGGGTCAAATTTTTCAGTTGCTGTGTATTCTGTCTTTGAAGGCTTTGTCTTGACCGCAATACTATTAATAGTATCGTCGCTTACAAGCGCAGTAAACGAGCCTGTTGCTGTCTTGTAGTTTGCGTCATCAGGAGTAAATGTCCAGTTGATTGTCACATTCTGGTTAGCTGTAAGAGTAATATTTTCGTCAATTGTAAAAGTACCTGCTATTTCGGTATTTGAATGTGTCAATTCGATTTCAGAAGGCTTTGTGGTATCGTAGATAGCGCCACCCACTACTGAAACCGTACCGATATTCGGGGTTGCCTGAGCAATTGTAAACTCAAGATTTGCTGTTGCATTACCAACAGTAATCTTCGCTGTGTATGTACCTGCGTTGATTGGTGAAACAGCTTCATTCTTATCATTATAGTATGTAACCTTCGGAGCAGCAACGCCGCTGACATTATTTCCCACTGTTACATTCTTTGCAGTTCCGTCATAAACATAGTTTGAAGGGGCAGTAAGTGAGATTGTTCCCATACCTCTGCCGCAGACACATTCTGCTGTGATTATATTGCCTGAAGCTGTGAAAACAGTTGCAGAGTGGTCCTCTTCAGTCTTTATTGTAAAATTAACAGGGCAATCCTTACATTTGCCGTTGACAATATGTTCCTGTGAACCGTTGTTTGTATAAGTTACATCATCGCCCGCGATATGTTTATGCACTACACCGTTTACAGTAATAGTCCCAAGATCATAAGCAAGATTTGAAATTGATACATTATTGCCGTCTGTAATTGCAATTGTACCAAACTGATAATTTGAAAGCTGACCTGTATATGTACCGCCGGAGATTGTGCCCATATTATCTACAGAACCTACAATTGTACCGCCTACAATATTACCGCTGTTTGAAAAAGCGTACTCTGTATCCGTCGGATTTTCAATTATAAAATCATAATCACTCTGAAGTGATACAAATTTGCCTGTTCTGCTCCAGCCTGTGCCGCTTGTCTGATTTGCAAGCATTTCTTCTGTGATTGTGATTACATTTGAAGCAACCTCAATCTCAACAAAGCCTGTTGCATTTGTATAATTTGTTGTATCGTTCGGTACAAATGTCCAGGTATACTCACCTGTTCCCTCTGTAAGCGTCTGATTGTCATCAAGTGTCAGTACACCTTCGACCTCTGACTCATAGTCAAGTTCAATATCGGAGATATCTGTATTTACTGTAACCGTATCAGGTGATTTTACTCCCTTAATAACAACCTGCGGTGTGCCTTTGACAACTGTAAAATCAGCTATCTTCTCAAACTCTGTCATTGCCGCACAGTGCTCAAAGCCTGAATACTTGAACCATACCTCATAGCTGCCAATAGCAAGCTTCTCTGCAGGAGGGAAATCCTCTGCAAGCTGGTAATAGTGCATACCTGTGGTTGTTGTTACACCACCCCAAACAACTTTACCTGCTCCTTCCCATACAACATTGCCTTCATCGTCACGAAGCTGGTATTCAGATGTACCGCCGTTGATTTCAATTCCGTTAACCTCAACAATACAGCCTAATTTAGCGTATTCGCCGTAACCCATTTCTGTGTCACCGAAATATTCAAGCTCGCCCTCAGCAGGGTTAACCGTTACGTCACAGGTTACTTCAAAATCCTTATATGTAATTGTTACAGAAGTTGTGCCTACTGTAAGAATTTCAGGCTCAACGCTGAAATAATCGGAAGATCCGGGATTACAGGTCTCAGGCCATGTGCTTCCATCGGAATATGTTACACTGAGCTCAAGCTCGTTCATATCGAAGCTTTCGCCGTGATTATATTCTGTTTTCGCCTTTGAAAGAGCAACTGAAGTAATTGTTACATCATCATATCTCTCGTCCGAAAGACGTGTACATTCTGTAGGATACATAGCAAGTGTTTCGCTGTCAAAAGTGTAGATTAAATCAACTGCAGTATTGAATGCTGTTTTTTCATTGTTTGTGTAATTTACACCATCAAGGAACAAACCGCCGCCATAACCTGTTGCACCATTGTCACTGTTTGTAACATCAGCGTGGTAGAATTCGTTGCCGATCTGAACGATGTTCCACATATGAGGTCCGCCTGCGTCACCTGTTACAAGGAAGCAGTATACCTCATTGTTGAATATTGTCAGGTCGCAAAGCTGCTTGAATGCCTTTGAATAACCTTCACATACAACCTTTGTTCCAGGGTCACCGTCAAAAACATAGATAAGCTGCCAAGGGTCACCGTAAGCAACATTATTATTATCATCAGCAGCATAGTTATTGTATTCTGTGAGAGCACAGATTTCATCCTTGTAGCCTGTGAGGATTTCAAGGTCGGATTTGCCTGCATATTTTGCAATAATGCTGTTAATATTATTTTTCACCGCAGCAATATCAGGGCGGTTTGTGATTTCTATTCCACTGCCATAGCCCTCAGCAACAGCAAAGGTAATTGTAGCGGTAAGAGTGATGTTTGCACCATCATCTGACCAGCCGCCTGAAAGCTTGATACTTTCATCTTGAGTCTTGTCGTGCCAATACAGCTCATATGCCAGATCAGAAAGCAGACAATCATAAAGCAGCTGCAAATCAAAAGCCTGATTGATTTTCGCGGAAATCTCATCACCTGTTGATTCGCTGTTAACTCCGAGTTCATCATATGTCCAGGTTGCTGTGATATCAAAATCAGTGGTGTTATACTCACCGTCAGCAATAGCTGTAAGACCGTCGAACAAGTCCTCGTATATAGCGTATTCAACGTCATTGAGAATATACTCAGCATTTGACCTAAAATTGAACATAGAAATGCCCATTCCGCTCATAAGCTCTTTATTGATATATCCTTCCAGAGCAAGGTCATTGTCAGCTTCGCCTGTACCAGCAACGCTGATTGAAACTGTACCGTTTTGAGCAGCAGCTTCCTCCTCCGCAAAGGAAACAAGCTGAACTCCGCCCGTAAGCGTCATTGTCATCGCAAGCGCCGTAATGAAGCTTGTGACACGTTTAAACAAGTTTTTCATATTTTACCTCCATTGAAATATAATTTTGTCGAGTTATGGTTATTATACCATAGTAAAGCAAAAAAATCAATATGTTAACAAAGTATTATTACACAAATTTACAGCATTGTTTTTGACAAAGATTTAGAATGTTTTTATGGGCAATTGCTCTTGCATTTTTCCGCCGTTTGTTATATACTAATAAAGGTTATGTTTTATGAAAGGACGATTTTATGAGCAGTAAAAAAATCGGATTTGACAACGACAAATATCTGAAAATGCAGTCTGAACACATCAGACAGCGCATTTCTCAGTTCGGCGATAAATTGTATCTCGAATTCGGCGGTAAGCTTTTCGATGATTTCCACGCCTCCCGTGTACTTCCAGGCTTCAAGCCCGACAGTAAGCTTCAGATGCTTCTCCAGCTGAAGGACGATGTTGAAGTTGTTATCGTAATCAGCGCAGGCGACATCGAAAAGAACAAGGTGCGCGGCGACCTCGGTATCACTTATGATATGGACGCTATCCGCCTTTACAACATTTTCTCCAAAATCGGTCTTTATGTAAGCAGCGTTGTTCTTACACAGTATGAGGGACAGGCCTCCGCTGACGCTTTCCAGGAACGTCTTGAAGCGCTTGGAATCAGGGTTTACCACCACTACCACATCAAGGGTTACCCCTCCAACCTCCAGCTTATCATGAGCGATGAGGGCTTCGGAAAGAACGATTTTATCGAAACTACCCACAATCTTGTTGTTATTACTGCACCGGGCCCCGGAAGCGGAAAGATGGCTACCTGCCTTTCCCAGCTTTACCACGAGCACAAACGCGGCGTCAAGGCGGGCTACGCTAAATTCGAAACCTTCCCTATCTGGAATATCCCTCTGCGTCACCCTGTCAACCTTGCTTATGAAGCGGCTACTTCCGACCTCAACGACGTGAATATGATTGACCCGTATCACCTTGAAGCTTACGGTGTAACAACCGTAAACTACAACCGTGACGTTGAAGTCTTCCCTGTACTCAACGCTATTTTTGAAAACATTATCGGTGAATCGCCATACAAATCCCCTACCGATATGGGTGTAAATATGGTAGGCAACTGTATCGTTGACGACGATGCTGTCTGCGAGGCTTCACGTCAGGAAATCATCCGACGTTACTATGCCGCACTCTGCGGACGACGTCAGGGTACGGTTGCTGACGATGAGGTATTCAAGCTTGAACTGCTTATGAAGCAGGCAGAGGTTGCCGCTTCTGACAGAGCCGTTGTTGCTTCCGCACTTGACAAAGAACAGGCAACAGGCGAGCCTGCCGCTGCAATGGAGCTTCCTGACGGAACAATCCTTACGGGCAAGACTTCAAACCTTCTCGGTGCTTCTTCCGCGCTTCTGCTCAATGCGCTGAAGTATTTTGCTGAGATTGACGATGAAGTTCTGCTTATGTCCCCGCAGGTTATCGAGCCTATCCAGAATTTAAAGGTTGAACATCTCGGCAACATCAACCCACGTCTTCACACCGACGAAACCCTGCTTGCGCTGTCAATCTGTGCGGCAACAAGCGAAAAGGCAAAACTTGCAATGGACCAGATTGCAAAGCTCCGTGGCTGTGAGGTGCACTCTACAGTAATCCTCTCACCTGTTGACGAAAGAATTTTCAAGCGCCTTGGGGTAAATGTTACCTGCGAGCCAAAATATGAGAAATAACAAATTGCCCGTGAGAATATTCCTCACGGGCAATTTTTCAGTTAAACTCGTTTCTTGTTTCCTCGGCAATGCGGTGCAGCTCATCCTCAGTATGGATATTTGTGCTGTTCTTAACCACCGCACCTCTGACGTAATCAGGCTGTGAAGCAAAATAAATCTTCGCTGTTTCACAATTATTCAGCAGGCTGTCGAGATTATCATACTTTTTCATAAACCCTACTTCCTTTCACGGAAATAGGGTTTGCTTTTTTTCTGAAATTATTCAGGTGCATATAAATTCCACGTTGAAAGCAAGTCGGGATTTACCACAACCTCACCTGTCGAATGAAGCTTGTATTCACCCTTCGGTGCAGCCTTTATATTTCTCAAATCAGGCGGCAGATTATATTCCTCGCCGTCCTGTTTGCGAAATGTAATTCCGTTTTTCTTGTCAGCAGAAATTATTTCACCGTAAAACTGCTTACGTTCAATAAGCTGTTCATCGTGAGTATAATAAGTTATTCCAACAAGAATAATTTTGCCGACTATATTTTTGTATTTAATCATTGTATCTCCTTTTACCAGATAAATGGAATAAGTCTGTACTTCACCTTTTTCTTGTATTCGGTGTAACCCTCAAGACCCTTTTCAAGCACTTCCTCCTCGTTCCTGATACGCTTTACCAGCAGGAACGGCTGTACAAGAAAAATTACAAAACCGATGCCCGAACCAAGCACAAGGGGGAATGACAGAAACAGCAGGGTTGTTGCAAAATACATCGGGTGACGCACTATGCCGTACAGACCCGTGTCGATAACCTTCTGATTTTCCTGCACCTCAACAGTTCGTGAAAGATATGTATTTTCACGCATAACCTCCGCGTACAAGCCATAAGATACAAGCAGAAGCACCGACCCGAAAATTATCACCCACAGCGGAAGATATGTCAGCTGAAAGCGGAAGTCAAGTGCCGAAACGATAAACCCGACAATAAAAAATATCAGCGACAGCGAAATAACCTTTTTCTGTTCGTTTTCATTTTCCTTTGTGTTAAGGCGTTTTTCAAGCAATTCGGGGTTTCTTATCCACAGCCAGCCGCCCAGCAGAAACATCGGCACGAACAGCAACAGGATAAACAGCCAGCCGTTTGAATAATTCATCGTGCCTGCGGGAAGAAACAGCATCAGCCCCACGAGAACAAGTCCCGCTGTGAATTTTCCGATTGCGTTAAGTAAAAGTCTTATGTCCATTTTAATTCTCCTTAACCGATGAAATTACGTACTTCCTCAGCACGCGCCTTACCCATATCGTAGCCCATCTGCCAGCTTTCACGAAGCACCTTGTTGTCATTTTCAAAGCTGTCAAGCTTGTATTCGGGGCGGAAAATAATGGCCTTGCCGCGTCTTTCAAGCTCGTTGCAGAATTCAATCTGTTTGTTGTAAATCTTATGACGTGCAAGAAGCAGCATTTCAATCTGCGGATATTTTTTCTTTATAAGCTGACTCATTACCACGTTGCCCTTGCCGCATTTTTTTACGAAGCCCTCAGGCTGTGTAAGGATAATCACAACCTTTGAACAGCCGTCTTTAAGCGCCTGCTTTACAGCGATAGGTGAAGCAAGTCCGCCGTCATAATACGGTGTACCGTTGATCATTATGGCAGGAAAGTACCCGGGAATTGCACAGCTTGCACGAAGATACTCAAAATTTTCGTTGTCCGTCTTTGCGTCAAGATATTCAGGCTTGCCCGTAACCGCATTTGTTACGCCAACAAGACACTTGCCCTCGTACTGACGGAAGGTTTCGTAATCGAAAGGGATAAGCTGCTGCGGAATTTCGCCGTACACGAAATCAAGCCCGAAAAGACTCTTATGCTTCTTGTAGTTGCCTACGCCGATGTAGCGCTTGTCATTGCGGTACTTGTCCATAATTTCGATGTTTCTTCCGAACTGCTTTGAAACGTAGGAAACACCGTTGGAAATCCCTGCGGAAACACCTACAACGTAAGGAAATTCTATTCCCTCCTCAAGAAAAGCATCCATAATTCCTGCGGAGTAAATACCGCGGAATGTGCCGCCTTCAAGTACAAGTCCTGTCATAATAGAGTTGCTCCTTTCAAATGCCTTTATCCGTCTTGCGGAATGTAAGATTTTATGTTATAATGTAAAAAAATAATGGGAGGTGTCAGAGTGAAGAATAAGGTTCTTGTTGCAACGCTTGCAATCTGCACGGCAGTATGCACGGTTATTGCCGATTACGCATACACGGGACAGATTTTTGATGAACGCCGCGCTGAAATTGAACGTTATGAACAGCTTGACGCCGACCCCAACACCCTTTACTGCGGTTACACCGTTGAACAGCTTGGCGAGGGTTACGAAAAACCCGAATCTGTTTTCGGCACGGTTAAAATCGATGTACCGATTATCAATCAGTTCCCCGAGCTTCCCGTTGGCTGTGAAATTACCAGTGCTACGGCTGTTCTGCAATACCTCGGTTTTGATGTTGATAAAATGTATATGACTGAAAATTATCTCCCTTGGGACGATAATTTTACATACGATGAAAATATGGTTTCCCACGGTCCCGACCCGTACAAAATCTTTGCGGGCAATCCTTACAACTGGGGATACGGCTGTTTTGCACCTGTTATTGAGCAGTCGCTGAACACCTTCTTCTCCCACAACGACCCCGACTATGAAGCGTTGTCCCTTGAAAACATCAATGAAGCGGACATAGAAAAGCTACTCAACGAGGGCGTGCCGATGATAGTATGGGCAAGCCGCGGAATGAAGCCCTACAAATACCGTGAGCCTGCCGTGTGGCTTCTTCACGATACAGGCGAGGAATTCACCTGGATAGGCAACTCCCATACCCTTGTACTTTGCGGCTACGACAATGCCTGCTACTACTTTATGGACTGCGATGACAAAACCGAAATCACAGCCTATTCAAAGGAAAGCTTCCTCAATCGTTTTGAGGAAAACGGAAGCCAGTGCGTTGTTGTAAAAATCAACCGTTAAGCCATTTCGGGGTAATATATAATCGCTATCGTTCGGTAAAGCCACAGACAAACAATATCAATGGAAAATGCAAACGCAACAGCCCAGATTACTGCAATCAAGGGCTGTTTTTTTATGGCAATTTCCCTTTTTGGCTCAGGTGCTTTCATTCCCTTTGGTGCTTTGTTGTCACGGACAGGTGCCGTTCCGAATGCCCAAAGACATATTGCGCCGTGGAGAATGATTGCAGGAAGAAGCAGCGGCAAGCCCCATCCATACATAATTTCGATACCGAAAATACAAAAGATATTGATTGGCACTGTCTTGCAGAAGCTTAAATCTGTCTTTGATACAAGTGTGAAAATAAGCAGGAACACAGGCAGTACAACCGCGTTGAGAATAAGCAGCTGTACAAAGCTGCCGATAAGACTGCCGCAGAAAATTGCGTAGAACTGCATAGGAAACATATCCCACAGTATCATCCACACTATTGTAAAAACAACAGAGCCTATTGCCGCAAATATTTTATGTTTAAGGTCAAAATAGTTATCAATTCTTTTGAACAATTTTTATCAGCCTTTCATTGTTGAGATTTGTCAGTAGTTCTATTGTTCTGTATAAATGTCCATACCGCAACCGAAATGATTATTACATATCCGACAATACTCATCAGCACGGGTATCTGGTCAAACAGGAAAAATCCTGCAATTGCCGCAAAGATAACCTGTGAGTAGTCGTAAACCGAAACCTCTTTTGCAGGTGCAAAGGAATACGCACCCGTAATCGCAAACTGTCCTCCTGCGGCAAAAAGTCCCGCAAGAAGAAGTATAAAAAGCTGCTTTGCACTCATCGGCTCAAAGCCTGCAAGCATAATCGGCAGCGTTACCAGACAGGAAAACAGCGAGAAGCAGAACACTATGACAGGCCCCTTCACTCCCCTTTGCCCCATATAGCGTACGAATGTATATGCCGCACCTGCCGCTACTCCTCCGCAGAAGCCTATAAGCGACGGCACAAGCTCCATGTTTGAGAATGTGGGACGGATTATGAAAAGACTTCCAGCAAAAGCAATCACAACCGCAGCAATCTGCTTTGGTGAGGCTTTTTCCTTCAATATGAAAATTGAGAATATCACCGCAAAGAACGGCGAAAGCTTGTTGAGCATAGAAGCATCCGCAAGAGCAAGCTTGTCTATGGCATAGAAGTTGCAGAGAATACCTACAGTCCCGCAGAATGCACGCATAAACATTGCCCTGCGGCAGCCTTTCGGTATTGTGATCGGAGTATGCGACCTTGCAAGCGTTACCGCGGCAAAAATCGCCGCTACAAAGTTGCGGAAAAAGCTTTTCTGTATCGGCGGCAAGTCCCCCGACAGCCTTACACAGGCATTCATACCCGTGAAAAGCAGTGCTGACAGAATAATCATCAGCACTGCTGTATTTTTTCTGCTTGCTTTAAGCAAATGAAAACGACCTTTCGGATTTTATTTTTCAGACCATATCCTACGGAAAGCCTGCATTACCTTTTCCATATCAATCGGCTTTGTAAGATGTCCGTTCATTCCGCACTCGACAGACTTTTTCATATCCTCATCAAATGCGTTTGCCGACATTGCAATAATCGGAACGGTATACGCGTCAAGCCTGTCCGTGTTACGGATTTTCTTTGTTGCTTCAATACCGTCCATAACAGGCATACGGATATCCATAAGAATTGCGTCGTAATAGTTTTCCGCAGAAGCACAGAACTTATCCAAAGCGATCTGACCGTTTTCGGCAATGTCAGCTGTAATACCTTCTGCTTCAATCAGTGTTTTGGCGATTTCACTGTTCAGTTCATCATCTTCAACAATCAGTATGCGCTTTGAAGAAAAATCAATGCTTCCCCCGCAGCCGATTCCGTTGCTTTCAGGTGCCTCAGTAATCTTCATCGGAATTGTAAAGAAAAATTCAGAGCCATTTCCGACCTCACTATTTACCTCAAGCTTGCCGCCGAGAAGCTGAACAAGATTACTGCTGATAGCAAGGCCAAGACCTGTGCCGCCGTATTTTCTTACGGTTTCCCTGTCGGCCTGCTCAAAGCTGTTGAAAATCTTTTCCTGATTTTCTTCGCTTACGCCGATACCTGTATCCTTTACCGAGAAGGTAACATTTATAGCCTCATCGTTTTCAGTAGCCGCCTCAGCTACTCTGAGCACTATACCACCGCTGTTTGTGAACTTCACAGCGTTGCCCATAATATTTACAAGTATCTGATTGAGCTTCAGCGGGTCACCAAGCAGATGATTATGTGTAATATTATTTTCAAGCTTCAGCCATATACCCTTGCTGTCAGTCTGAACCCTTATCATTGCGTCAATATGACTGATAAGCTCATTCAGGTCAAGGTATGTTTCCTCCGTTGTCATCTTACCGCTTTCAATTCGTGACATATCGAGAATATCGTTTATAAGTGCCAGCAGATAATGGGCTGAACTGTCTATCTTCCTGAGACACGCCATAGTCGGTGCTGAAACATCCTCGGATGACATTGCAATTTCCGTCATCCCTATAATTGCATTCATAGGTGTTCTGATTTCGTGGGACATCTTTGAAAGGAACTCACTCTTTGCACGGCTTTCGCGTGTTGTTTTCGACTTTGAAATATAAGCCGAAACAATTTTCGTAAGCTCGAAAAGCAGAGCGGTCATACCTTCCTTTTTGTTTTCCTCGTGCATTTCGTAGACAATAACACCTGTAATTGTATCATTATCCAGCATAGGAACGGAATAAGCTGTTCCGTCGGAAACTACCTTACCCATATCAGGGTTGGCATTTCGTTCAAACGACGCAGTATCTGTGATTTTAAAATCAATACCCTTGAATTTCTCCTCAAAAATCTGATAATCGAACTTGCCCGAAATGTAATTCTTCATCTCAATCGGAGCCATACCCTCAGCATTCCACTGCATATCAAGACGTACCGTGTAGTAATCCTTGTTCATACCGAAAATGAGTATACGGTCCATCTCAAGCATACGTCCTGCTTTTTTCAGGAACACCTCCAACGCAGCATTTATATCGTCAGTTTTCTCAAAAATATTGAATGCAAAGGAAATAATGTCTGTAATCTCCTCCAGCTTTGCATTGCCAAACGGAGTGAACTGATGAGGACCATCCGTATTGAAGGACTTGACAAACTCAGCCTTGTGCGTAATCTCATCCGCAAAAACAATCCCGTTGTATTCATCACGGAAACGGAAAGCCGCCGCCGAAGCAAAGCGTGTTTTCAGCTTTGACGCAGACATCGGCTCTGTGTGATTACGCAGATATGCACCCACAACACTTTCGATTTTTATGCTTTCGCTGTTGTAGATTGAATTCACATCATCAATAAGCTTCCTGAAGAACAGCCTTGCCTCGTCCTTGGAAGAAATTGTGGTAATGATGACAAACTCATCCATTCCGCCTCTGTATACAACAAAATTATCAGGAACATCGCGTCTGATTACAGCCGCAATTTCCTCAAGGACAGCTGCGCAGAAGGTTCTTCCATAGCGGCTGAGCATTATATCAAGGTCAACTATTCTCAGAATTGCGGAAATAGCCGAGTCGCCCCTGTATTCCACAATGAATTTCGACACAAGAATTGCACCGTATTCAGCCGTATAGAAATTTGTAACAGGGTCACGGCGCTCTTTTTCAAGACGCTTCTGCTCACGTTCCTTCTCCTTGGTAACGTCCTTTGCGCTGGCAATAACTCTCACAAGCTTCCCATCGTTGTCATAAATACATCTGCTCTTTGCGTAAGTCCAGATGTAACCGTCCCCCTTAGGCTTTCTTATCCTGAAATATACACCGTCCTCGCCGGATGTGCCGTTGATGAAATTGAGCATTGCAGGTATGTAATCCTCGTGTGTGATTTCTCCTCTTTCAACAAGGCTTCTGAAGCGGGGATATTCCGTCATTTTCACATCTTCGTTCTTGTCGCCGCGGAAATGATACATACTGAACACGTCAGTTGCACAATCATACTCAAGAATACTTTCGTTTATACTTCTGAGTGCAACAAGATAACGCTCACGCTCAGTTATAAGCTCACTCTGATATTCCTGACGCTTTGAGCTTAGGCTGTTAAGAGCGTCAGACAAGTCGTGAATTTCCGAGATATCCGTTTCAATTGTTCCGATAACAGTATTCTGGTCGGCACTGCGCACCTTCTCTGCAAGAGCCTTGATAGGCTTCGCAGTGTATCTTACCGTGAAGAAAACAGTTGCCGTACCTATGGTAATTGCAATTATAAGAGCCATCGCCAAACGCAGATGAAAGCCGCTGTAATCAACATAGATACTATCTTCGTTATCAACAACTCCGACTGCCCATCTTTCCTTTTCATACGGAGAATCTTCGGAATAAAGGTTCATATCCGTATAAGCACACATCGCCTGGGAATTATCAATTGATATATCCTTGATTGTCTTGAGTCTGCTGTCCTTTTCAGCAACAAACTTCAGCGGCATTCCAACATACTGTTCAAAACCGTTTGCCGTATTGGAAATTGCATCAACAGTTATATAGTCGTTGCCCTTGCTGTATGAAAGAAGCGCGTAGCATCCGCTTTCGTTGCCCGTAGCCTCTTCCGAAGGAAGCAGTTCCGCAATATCATCAACGGAAATCGTTATTCCCACAACACCCACCACTACATTGTCTATCTTGACAGGCTCGGAATACGCAATGACAAGGTCTTCGTGATAATGCTTGCTGTTTGTCAAATAAAACGGTCTGCTCCAATAACCAAGATGCTCATCGGGAAAATCCTTTTCCGTGCACGCAGTAATTACAGGAGTAAAGAAATAATCCATATCTGTATCAACAGGATTGTACCTGAATTTATCCGTCCAGTTCAAATCAACGGGTATATCATATTCTTCAGCAATTGAAGCTGCCCCCTTCATCATTACTATGTCAGAATAATCCGACAGAGCAAGTTCAGGCTCTGTATCGCTGAAAAAAATTCCTCTGTAGCTCGCCTGCATATTCTTTGAAGGTGCTTCGGATGAATTATTCAGTACAACAAAAGCACCGTTTGCGGAATTTATGCGGAGAGTTCCAAGAATATCATCGGAAATATCGCTGAGAAAGTCATTGGTATACTTGTCGTCGCCAAGAAACTCCGACACGTTGAGCGCATACTTTGATGCAATTGACTTATATGATTTCTGCAAAGCATTCTCAATGGACGATATTCCGTTCTTTCTTCTGTGAAGCTCAGTTTCAATATACAGCGAACGTCTTGCTGAAGTTTCCATAATAAGAGATTCGCTGTTCACGTTAAGTTCTTCCTCAGTGCCTGAAATTGACATAAAAACATAGAAAATCACAGCCTGAAGAATTGTGGCAGCAAGCAGCGGTATAATTATTTTCCGCATCAGCGGAGCACGTTCCTTGGTTATTTTCTTTTTTTCAAACACAGCTTTATCCATAATAAAAATCCCTTTTCAAGCATTTTTATGAAACCCCTGTTTCAACATCACCCTACATTATACCATATTAAAGCCAAAAAAACAATAGAAAAACCGACATATTTTTACGAAAAAATCTTATTCCTCAGGATAAGCAAAGCCCCATTCTTTTCTGAGTCCGTCCATAATATCCATAATCGCCAGCGTGTCGCAAAGCGGGTTGATACGGCTTTCCTTCAGGCCGTCCGCAAGACAGCTCTGTACCTCCATAACCTCGAACTCATAACCGTTGCAAAGATGCGGAGTAACGCTCTCCTCAACCAGCTTGTTGTTCCTGTCATAAAGACGTACCGTGTCCGTGCAGAAAAACCAGGGATTGAACGCAATCTTACCCTCCGTGCCGACAATTACAGCACGGTTTTCGTTGTCGATATCAAAACCGCTCACGAAGCTTGCATAAGCGTTTTCGTACTGCATTATCACAGCCTCGTCCATATCAACACCAAGCTTGTCAATGTTCACTGCGGAGCTGATTTTCTTCGGCTCAAAACCAAGGAAGGACGTAATAAAGCTGAGAGGATAAACGCTCAGGTCAAGCAGTGCACCGCCGCCCAGCTCAGGACGGAAAAGTCTGTCGTTTTCATCAAAATCAACCGAGTTTGAGAAGTCCGCGCGGATAGCCTTAATCGCACCAATTCTGCCGCCGTCAACCCATTCCTTAGCCTTGCGGAAAGCAGGCAGGCACTTTGTCCACATAGCCTCCATAAAGAACACATTCTTCTCCTTTGCAATGGCAATCAGCTCACGAAGCTGTGCTGCGTTGATGGTGATGCTCTTTTCGCAGAGAACGTTTCTGCCGTGTTCGAAGCAAAGCTTCACATTTTCATAATGGCAGCTCATAGGTGAAGCAACATAAATCACATCGATATTATCGTCAGCGGCAAGCTCCTCATAGCTTCCGTAGCACTTCTCCGCACCGTACTGCTTACCGAATTCCTCAGCCTTTTCCACGCTTCTCGAAGCGCAGGCATAAACACGTGCACCCTCAACGGAATTGACCGCCTTTGCGAAGGTGTGAGCAATTTTTCCCGTAGCCATAATACCCCAGTTGATAACCTTTTCCATAGTAACCTTCCTTTCAATAAAAACAATTCAAGGGCACCCCGCAAAGAGTACCCTTTTTGATTATTCCCAGGCCGTAAGCATTGCCCATTCCTCGGGAGTAAGTTCATCATCACGCTTGCCGTAAGTGACAAGAAATCTGTCCTTTTCAGGAATTGTCCACGTGCCAAGCATACGTGTCAGCACCTCGTGCTCCTTGTTCCATATCTGAAACTGTTCCTCAATCCAGTCAAGCATAGCGTGGTAGCCGTCACGGGTCTTTTCAAAGACCTGCTCCGTAACGATTTCCGACAAATCGAAGGAGTTTATTCCGTACCATATCTCAACACGGATATCGTCCTTCGGGATGATGTGGTAATTGAAATCATCCTCGGACGCGCCGCGCTTGTTGCCGCTGTATTTTCCGCCCATATCGAAATATTCAAACTCGGGGATTTTAAACACACGCTCGCTTTTTTCCATAAAATCAATCCTTTACAAGTGTTGGGTTAATTATAGCATATTTTGGCGGGTTATTCAAGGGGTTTTATTGGTAATTCGGAAGCAATATAAATAAACGAACAACTTTCATAATTAAAATTCTCATCGCACTTTGCATCATAGATAATTGTTATATTCTTGTTGAAGTTTTCGCCTTTTACAAAATCATAGTACGGCTGTGAAATTACAAAATAGTCGTCAATCCTTGCTCCGCCGCCCGACTGCTTCATTTCTCCGTAAGGGTTGATTGTCAGTTCGGGTGTATACCATTTCGGTGCACTGTCCTTTCGGTAAAGCACGCCGTCCAGTTCATAATATACGTCATCAATGTATTTTGTTATGTACCTGTCACGCAGGGGTACGCTTTTTGCGTTTTCGTAATCATTGTTTTCAAAAGCATATTGATAATCCCAAATGTATTCACAGAAGGCTGCCGTGAAAAAAACCTGCATTTCGGATAATGACATACCTGTATTTGTTTCGGTGTAGCTTTCACCGTCAACAGTGGTTGTTCTCGGATTTTCGGGCTGTGTACCACCGCCGAGGATAGCGTTGAGTTGCTCCTCACGAAGCTTTACACCATTGTAAAGAATAGTTGCTTCACGCTCCCAGTATTCCTTGAATTCAATGCTGTCAAGCCGCCAGCCGTATTCCTCAGATTTAACAAGCGTCAGCAAAGCAATAGAGTCTGGGTATGATATTCCCACGGCTTTTGAACGGATTTCCGCACGGTTTTCTTCATAAGAAGCAACCTCAACCACACCAAAATCAATAGCTGACATTACACCATTATACCTGAGCTTCATACAAAGTTTATCGTCAATCATCTTATAGCAGGGCTGATTATCGTGGCTTTCGGGTGAAAAAAGAAATTTCCTTATTTCTTCATCTGTATGTAAATTTTCAGTAAAAATACCGCGTACATATTCAAACAATTCTTCTTCTGTTTCGGCAATCTCGGAATTAATCTGACAGAAATCATATTCAAGTTCTATACTTTTTTCAAGCACATTATCGGTATCGGCATAAGCCGTATAATATTTTGATACGGTATTATTATCAGCATAAAAACCTGTTAAATTGTTGTTTAAAATCGCCCGCCCATCCGAAATCTTCTCCACCGCCTCGGAAAGCTCACAGTAAACCTCATCCTCAACTTTAACCGAGTCCTCAAACGGGTCAAAAACCGCAATCTCAATCCGCTGTTTTTCCTCGGGGTCTTCGGGCACAAAGCTTGTTTCCTTTGTAATAATCTCCGTCAGCGTAAGAGGAGTTGTAGCAGTTGTTTCCAACGTGCCTGTGACCTGCTGTTCCTTTTCCTCCGTGTGACAAGCGGTGAGAAGCAGGGCAGAGAGGGTTATGCAAATTATCTTTTTCATTTTGTTATCTCCCTTATAGGTAATTCAGACGAAACCTGAACATAGGAACAGGTTTTGGAGTCTTCAAGATAATCGTTGTGATAGGTCATGGAAATCTTTGATTTGAATGTTGTATCAGCAACGGCATCATAAAAGTCCTGCTCAATGGTGAATGCAGCGCGGGTTCCTCCGCCTCCCAATGCAAACTCCCCTATATCATATGGGTCAATCTGTATTTCAGGGCAGTACCACTTCGGTGCATTATCCTTTCGGTAAAGTACCCCGTCAAGCTCATAATAAACCTTATCAATATACATCTGAGTATAAACTTCACGCAAGGCTATTGTTTTCGGCTTTGCGGGCTGAATACGTTCGCTGAACATCTCCGCAAAAAACTCCTGCATTTCGGTAAGCGTCATGCCAGTATAAGTTTCAGTGTAGCTTTCTCCGCCAACAACCGTTGTAAGCGGATTTTCAGGCTGAGTGCCACCGCTTAAAATTATGTTGAATTGTTTCTCGCGAAGCTTCAATCCATTATAGAGAAGCGTTGCTTCATTCTCCCAGTAATTTTTCATTTCAAGACTATCAAGCCGCCAGCCGTACTCCTCGGATTTTACAATTGTCATAAAAGCAATCTGACACGGATAATCAATACCGTTTGCATAAGCACGGATTTCCGCACGATTTTCTTCGTAAGAAACTATAATTATGTCCGCAAAATTGATATCGTACATAACTCCATCATAGTGGTCTTTAATGTAAAGCACACCGTCAACGGTCTTGTACTGCGGCTGGTCATCAATGCTTTCGGGTGCAAAAAGGATTTCATTGATTTCCTCGTCGCTGTACATATTCTCCGTAAAAATATTGCGGATAAAAGCTGTCAATTCTTCCTCGGTTTCGGCAATTTCAGTATTGAAAGGACAAAAGCTGTATTCAAAGCCGTCTTTATTACCGCTTTCAAGCACGGTGTTTTTATCAAACAGCTTGCCCATATATTTTGAACGGATAATCTTATCTTTAGCATAAAGTCCAGTAACGTTTCCTTTTAAAATCGCCCGCCCATCCGAAATCTTCTCCACCGCCTCGGAAAGCTCACGGTAAACCTCGTCCTCAACTTTAAGCGAGTCCTCAAAC
>CALATN010000038.1 GCA_937891895.1 uncultured Clostridia bacterium | reverse complement strand
TAATCGGCTCCGGTCCGGCAGGCCTTACCTGTGCCGGTGATTTGGCAAAGATGGGATACAATGTAACCATTTTTGAAGCCCTGCATGAAGCGGGCGGCGTACTTGTTTACGGTATTCCGGAATTCCGTCTGCCGAAGGATATCGTGCAGAAGGAAATTGACGGTCTTAAAGCACTTGGTGTAACAATTTGCACCAACACTGTTATCGGCAGAACAATTACTGTTGACGAGCTTTTCGAGCAGGGCTACGAAGCATTGTTCATTGGCTCAGGAGCAGGTCTGCCACGCTTTATGGGCATCAACGGAGAAAACCTGAAGGGTGTTTACTCCGCTAATGAATTTTTGACAAGAACAAACCTTATGAAGGCATACAAAGAGGACTCCGACACACCTATCCAGCACGCAAAGAATGTTGCTGTAGTAGGCGGCGGTAACGTTGCTATGGACGCTGCACGCTGCGCTAAGCGACTTGGTGCGGAAAATGTATACATAGTTTACCGCAGAGGCGAGGAGGAAATGCCTGCCCGTAAGGAAGAGGTTGAACACGCTAAGGAAGAGGGCATTATCTTCAAGACGCTGAACAACCCTATCGAAATTCTTGGTGACGAGCATAAGTTTGTTACGGGAATGAAGTGCGTTGAAATGGAGCTGGGCGAGCCTGACGAAAGCGGCAGAAGAAGTCCCGTTGAAAAGGCTGACTCCGAGTTTGTACTTGAGGTTGACAGCGTGATTATGGCAATCGGTACATCACCTAACCCGCTTATCAGAAACACAACAAAGGGTCTTGAAACAAACCGCAGAGGTTGTTTTGTTGCTGACGAAAACGGAATGACTTCACGTGAGGGCGTTTTCGCAGGCGGCGACGCTGTAACAGGCGCTGCTACGGTAATTCTTGCAATGGGCGCAGGAAAAACCGCGGCAAAGGCTATGGACGAATACATTAAGAATAAGTAATAAAAATCCGCTTCTGATTATTGCAGAAGCGGATTTGTTTTATTTGTTTGAACCTTCAAGATAGTAGCTTGCTTCCATATCGGCAACGCTGAGTGCAAACGCAAGGGGGAACATCTCAAATGATTTGCCAACCTGATTTGGGTCGTCATTTGCGGAAAATCCCATGTGATAGCGTATCGCAAAGGCTTCCTCGCGTGAAAGACGCATAAAGCCCGTGATGATGTACACCGACTTTTCGCCGTGTCCGTAGGGAAGCTTGTCATCAATTGCGTAATACGGCACTTTTTCCCACTGCCCCTGTTCATTCTTTGCGTTGCGGTAGTCAACCTTGTAGAAGTTGACCTTGCATATATCGTGGAGAAGTGCGGCGATTGCAATTGTTTCCTCGGAATAATTCATTCCGTACACGTTTTTTGCACGCTCACGGGAGAGGTAGTCCTTCAGACAGTGATACACATTCAGGCTATGCTCCAGCAGACCGCCCTCGTATGCACCGTGGAAACGTGTGCTGGCAGGGGCTGTAAAGAAGTCGCTCTTGTCGGAAAGCAGATATTCCAGCAGTTTGTCAGCGCCCTCGCGGGTTACGTATTTCTGATAGATTTCGATAAATTCTTCTTTTAAGCTCATTTCATTCTGCCTTTCACATAATATCGTAGTAGCTCTTTATGAGCAGTTTTTCCTTGATTTCATCAACAGTTATGTTGAATGGGAAGCCTGATTTATCAACAAGGATAGAGTGTTTCTGACCATGCAGGTCAAACCAGTTATCACTGAATTTGCAGTCAAACTCATCAAAATCAAGATATATGCCTTTGGCGAAGTTCTTACTGCTGAATTCGAAACAATATTTTTCACCAATCTGGTCAATGTTTACGTTGATTTCAGGATTGATGAAATCAAACTTTTTCGGAAGAACGAGCAGAAGTGTGCCGCTTGAAGCAACCGTACTGTTCTGTACAAGTGCATATTCAATATAATGGTCACGGTACATCTTTTCCGTAAGCTTTGTCATATCGGGAGTAAGTGTAAGCACGTCAGCCGCAGAAAGTGCGGGAATAGTAATTTCCTTGCTGCCCTGTGTGACAATCTCGGAGGTGTTCTTTCTTACTCTCCAACGGATTTCACCCTTAAATGGTTCGGTTTTTTCGCTGGACACATTGATAACAAGCTTCTTTTTGTCACTGTCATCAATTGAGCAAATTACGGGTGCATAGAACTTCTTTGCATAGTAATGGAGAGCCTTCCATCTGCCGAAATAGTCAATGGACGACCAGGAAATAACAGGGTTGCTGTCGTTTACCTGCCAGTAGAGGGAGCCCATGCATCTGCCGCGGTTACGGCGCATGTGCTCAACGCATATGCGGATAGCGTCAGCCTGAACAAGCTGGGTTGCGTAGGCAAGATTTTCGAAGCTGTATGGGTAGTGCACCATCTGAGCAAGGTAGTAAAGCAGCTTTTCATTGCCGCCTTCACATTTCTGATGCGCCTCCATAACAGGTGAGCAGAGATTCAAATCCTTTTCATCAGCAAAGCTGCGGATTGTTTTCATACACGGAACAGACTCAAAGCCGTATTCTGAACAGAAACGGAACTTGAACTTTCTGAATTCGGTAAATGGCTTCAGACCGTGCCAAACATCCCAGTAATGTGTGTCGCCCTTGTTTTCGGCACTGGAATCGTTGTATCCTCCGCCTGAGGATGGCGATGATGGCCAGTAGAATGTCTGCGGGTCGTAGTGCTTCAGCACGTTAGGAATAAGCTTTTCAAAGATACGCAGATAGCCTTCCTTCTGTTCCTCGGTAACGGGCTTGCCCCAGTACTGAATGAGGGATTCAATCTCGTTGTTGCCGCACCACATAGCAAGTGAAGCGTGATTTCTGATACGCTTTACGTTGTCGATGAACTCCTGCTTGATGTTGGTGCAGAAGTCGATATCAGCGTTGTAGACCGCACAAGCAAAGGCGAAGTCCTGCCATACGAGGATACCAAGCTTATCGCACATATCGTAGAAGTAATCGTCAGGGTAAATACCGCCGCCCCATACTCTTATCATATTGTAGTTTGCCGCCGCACAGCTCTTGAGAAGTGTTCTTGTTCTTTCAGGGTTGCAGCGGGAAAGAATCTGGTCTTCTGGGATGTAGTTTGCGCCCATAGCAAAGATTTTTATTCCGTTTACGCAGAAGGTGAATTCTTCGCCGTCAGTACCGTCGTTGTCAGGAGTGCGGAGTACGGTAACCTGACGCAGACCAACGTTGAATTCCTGCATATCGACAGGCTCATCACCATTGAATAGCATAACCTTGACCATATAAAGATACTGCTTGCCATAACCTCTTACCTGCCACAGCATTGGGTCAGCAATAACACATTCGGGAGCAAGCACATCCTTTGCAGCTGGTGCAGAAATGAGAATATCTTCACCTTCGGGAGGGGTAATGCAGACATCAAGACGGAGATTATCGGAATTTGTGTCAGTAAGACGTGTGTCGAAAACAAGACGCACAGCATTGCCGAGGTGTTCCTGACGTGCATAAACACTTTCGATGCGTCCTGAATTTACTCCGATAATTTCAACATCACGCCATATACCAAGGTCGGGAAGCTGCGGACCCCAGTCCCAGCCGAACATATAGTGAGCCTTACGGATGTGTGGAAAGCCGTCCATTGTTGTTTCAACGCCCCAGGCATAGTTGCGGCGCTGCTGCTTTGTTATGTATTCAACAGGTGAATTGATTTTTACGCGCAGAATATTGCTGTTTCGGGATATAGCAGTGGTGATGTCAAATTCATATATGCAGTGCATATTATCTGTCTTTCCAAGCTTTATACCGTTTAGTTCAACTTCTGAAAGTGTATCGATACCGTGGAAGCGCAGATATATTTTTCTGCAAGCCAGGATTTCAGGGTCGAGTTCAAAGCTTCTTTCAAACATATAATCACTGTCTGAAAATTCGACCGCTGCATATTGGTTTTCTCCGTGGTAAGGGTCGCTCATTTTACCGTTTGCAAGCATTGCACTGTAAAGAGAGCCGGGAATTTGTACGGGAATTTTATCAATATGACCTGAACGGCTGAGCAGCCATTCACCATTTAATTTCTGTGTCATAAAAGAAAGTTCCTTTCGTTTTTTATCATTAAAACAAGTATAACTTTTAACACAGCTTTTGTCAATATGGTGCAAACTTTAAAATCATCGGAATATCGTGAAATTAACAAAATTGCATATTATTTCCTATATTTTTTATACAAAACGGCGAAATTATGAAAAGTTAAAAAAATGTGTTTTATTTTTAAATATAATGTGTTATAATTATTTTGGGTTACTAAGGCTGTTTAAAGCAACAAAGTAAAATTGTAATATTTTTTAAGGGAGATAAACCTGAATGTCAAAAAAGAAATCCGTTGTGCGCAGCAATTTTGCAAGGCGTATCAATCTCTACTACTTCGTACTAATAGCGGTTCTTTTGGCACTTTTTTGTGCAATTTCATATGCGCTGATGCGTATGAATATTTCTTCAAGCACTATTCAGACTATGAATAATACAGGAAGTCTTATTTCAGAGCTTCTCGATGACCATATAAGAATATCAACCGAACAGATAAACAGTGTTGCAGGAAATGAACTTATTGATGACTATATTATAAGTCTTAACACAGCAGAGGATACTTCTTCTGTTGAGTATAAGGATGAAATCGTGGCGATTTTATCTGAAACTGCCGATGAAAATCCGGACATTGTTTCTGCTTGGATTATTTCTGAGCAGAAGGGCTTGCTTACGGGAAGTACGGGAGAGATTATTCCATCAGAAATTTACGGACTTGAAGAAACCTCCTGGTATCAGGACTATGTTTCGGGAAAGGTTCGCAGCTCTGCATATATCTGTCCCGGAACATCGGAAAGCTTTCTTTTCCCGACTGAAAAGGTTGTGACAGTTATAGTTCCCGTTAATTCCGGCGATAATGTGTATGCATTCTGCGGTATTGAAATCCGTGCGGAAAGCATTTTTTCGGTGCTTTCTAGATATACATTCAATACAGGCAGCTATCCTGTTGTAGTAGCTGATACGGAAATTATATATACACCGTCAGAGCCTGAGTTTGCAAAGAAGTTCCCGTTATCTGACGGTGCACTTCAGAATATTATTGCTCAGCCGTTCAATTTCTCTGCTGCTGTTGAAAGCTATGAATCTGACGGAGATGACATTGTATATTATTATATGAATACAAGCCGCCTTACAGGGTGGAACGTTCTGGTGCTGTTTGACAGCAAGGAAATCAACGGCAATATATATACTACCTTTACACAGCAGCTTATTGTTCTTGTATGTCTTTGTGTGCTGATGTTTATTATCGGCCTGAATATCCTTCGCAGCGAAAGCCGAAGAATACGGGATATCCATATTTGTACTGAGGAACTTGCGGCAGGTAATTTCAATTATCGTATTCCTCAGTCCAAGAGTAAAAGCGAAACAGCACGTATTGCTGCAAATGTAAATAAAATTGCTGAAATGGTTCAGAACAAATCTGCAATCATCAGCAATTTCAATACAACAGATACACTTACAGGGCTAAACAACCGCATAAAGCTTTATGAGTATATGGAAGATATTATCCGCACCCGTGAGGACGGAAGAAGCCGTTTTGCGGTAATGTTTGTAGATATCGACAACTTCAAGTGGCTTAACGAAACGTTGGGACATAATTTTGGTGACGCTGTGCTGAGTTCCTTTGCATCTGAGCTCAAGGAGCATATCAATCAGGATAGTGCACTGTTCCGCTTCAGCGGTGACGAGTTTATTATAATCAAGGAATTTGATACAGATTACAGCGCTGTATATGATGTAATCGAGCAGCTTCATCAGTGCTTCAACAAGCCTCTTGAAATCATCAACGATAAAATCTATATCAAGTTTTCTGTTGGTGTATCAATTTATCCTGATGATGATATGACACCTGACCTTCTTCTTCGTAATGCCGAAATGGCACTTCACCGTGCAAAGGAATCAGGTAAGGACAGGGTTGCATTCTATACAAATTCTCATAAAAATCAGAGTATGTACAGCAAGGCGGCACTGGCTAAAAGTCTTAATGAGGCACTCAAAAAAGGCGAGCTGTTTCTGCATTATCAGCCGATTGTTTCAGCGAAAACCTGTGATATTCACGGCTTTGAAGTGCTTTTGAGATGGATAAACCCTGAGTTTGGTGTTGTTCCGCCGACAGAGTTTATCAAGGTTGCTGAGGAAAGCGGTGCAATCGTACAGATTGGTTCGTGGATTTTTGAAAGTGCCTGCCGTACATTGAAGCAGATTAACGAAAATCTTAATCCAGACGTTATTATGTCAATCAATGTTTCCCCTGTGCAGCTCCGACGCGACAACTATATTGAGCATATCAAGAGAGTAATTGACATTACTCAGGTAAATCCGAAGAATATTCAGCTTGAGATTACAGAAAGTACGCTCATTGACTTTACCGGCTCAAAGAATACTGTTATAAACGAAATAAATGATATGGGCATTTCACTTGCGCTGGATGATTTCGGTACAGGTTATTCATCACTGAATTATCTGAAAAATTTCCCTATAAAGTGTCTTAAAATTGACAAGTCCTTTATTGACGAGATCAATGACAACAAGCGTGATTATGCAATTACAGACTCGATTATCGACCTTGTGCACAATCTTGGTATTCACACTGTTGCAGAGGGTATTGAAACAGTCGGACAGTATGACTTCCTGACAGATATGAACTGTGACTACATTCAGGGCTTCCTTATGAGTAAGCCGTTGGAGGAAGCTGATGCCATTGAGTTCGTTGAGAAATATGATGCACTCCACAGACCTGATAAGCATAAGCTTGAAGAAAATGAGCATAAGCTTGCGGATGAGCGTAAAAAGCGTGATCGTGAAAAGCTTGAAAGAGAGCAGAATGATGCAGGCGAAATATTAACAGAAGATTTTATAATTTCAAAGTAAAGTAAAAGGTATCGGGCAGTTGACCCGATACCTTTTCTATATACTTTTGACCAAAAACACTTGCCAAAAAAATGAATATATGATATAATGTTACAAAATAATATGACAGGAGGAGAACGATGTCTATTCACGAATCAGGTGAGGATTACCTCGAAACCATACTTATACTTCATAAGAATACGGGCTTTGTCCGTTCGATTGATATTGCAAATGAGCTTGGATATTCAAAGCCGAGCATAAGCCGTGCGGTAGGAATACTTAAAAGTGACGGCTATATAACAGTTGAGCCTAACGGTCAGATTGTGCTTACAGACAGCGGAAAGGCTAAGGCTGAGCAGGTTTATGAGCGTCATCTTATGCTGAGAAAGTTCCTTACGGATATATTAGGGGTTTCTGCGGATAATTCCGAACAAGACGCTTGCAGAATAGAGCATATACTGAGTGAGGAGACATATGAAAAGCTGAAAAGCTTTGTTGAAAGTTATAAGTAATTTGTCCGCAGGGAAGCTGTTTCCCTGCGGTTTGCTTTTTATACATAAAACGCATATTGTTATTGTGCAGAATTACAAAAATATCCACAGATGAAAAATTATGCGGTGTTCAGGTGTATTCATTACGAAAACACACAACAAAGAAAGGAATGATGTTTGTGAAAAAGACTATTGCAAAAACAGCTGCGTTAATTATGGCGGCTATGATTGCGGGAACAACCTGCGTACCGATGACGATTTCCGCATACAAATCCTCGTCAACAACATCTGACGAAAGCCAGGTAGAGATGAAAAAGGCACTGACTATCGTTAAGAAAAGAATTGATATTCCGAAGGAAGCTTCCGAGTTTAATTACAGAACAGATGAAGCTAACGGAACACGTACATTCTTTTTCGAGTGGCATACTCCGAATGATGCAAAGCAATACAGATACATTTTGGTAACAATCACGGGAAATATCATCACAGAATATTACGATGATAACAACAAAAGCTCATATTCTGACTCCCCGTCATTTGCAGAGCTTACAGAAAATGAAATCATCAGCAAGGCAAAGGGTTATCTGAAACAGCTTAATCCAGACATTGCAGACAGCGTGAAATTCGAGGTGGATAATCTCTATTTGTTTGACAACACGGTTAATGTCAATTTCAATCGTTACGAAAACGGTGTTCTTGTAAATGGCAACAATGGTTATGTAAGCATCAACAGAAACACCGGCGAGCTTGACAATATGTATGTAAACTGGTGGGGCAACGCTGAATTTACTGACACTACAGGCGCTAAATCAGAAAAGGAAATCGAGGATGCTTACAAGAAGCTTTGCAATCTTACACCGTACTACAAGATAAGAACAGAATATGTTTACAACGAAAAAACAGGGAAGAGTGAACCTGTACAGAAAGTAAGCATTGTTTACGAACACGATATGTACGACGAAATCGATGCTTTCACCGGAAAGAAATCCACTATCTGGGAGGATATGAATGAGGCTGAAGGCAGACATAGTATTATGTATGATGATACGGAAGCAGGAGCAGGAGTAGAAGAGGAAGCTGTTGAGGAAGAGGTTTATTTTACACCTGCTGAGCTTGAAAAAATCAATCAGGATGAAAATCTTATAAAGACAGATGAAGCCTTTAAAATGCTTAAGAAGGATAAGTTTGTTGCACTTACCGACGATTACAAGCTTTCAAGCTACAACGTGTATAACGAAAAAAATGAGAAAACCGATAAGGAAACCTTCTACATTGATTTGAGATATACCGTAAAGAGTGAGCTGAAGAAGGAGTACAAGGGTTACAAGAACGTGAATGTACGTATCAACGGCGAAACAGGAGAAATTATTTCTCTTCAGAAGTATGGCCGCGACACAAAGAATGAACTGCCGAAGCTTGATGTTGCAAAAGCGCACAATACTGCTAAAGAAGCAGCAAAGACCTACTCAAAGGATATTTTCAGCGGCTACAAGGCATTCAGTGCAAATACAGATCCTGTAAACAGCTGGACAATTGGCAAGGAAAGAAAATATGAGACCTCACGCAGCTTTGAATTCAACAGATTTGTCAACGGTATTCAGGTATCGGGAGATTATATTAGTGTTGACGTGGACTCAAACGGGGTCGTAACAAATTATCGAACAAATCATACCTATGATGTAACATTCCCGAGTGCAGATATACTTTCTGAATCTGAAGCCTTTGACAAGCTTTACGAACAGAAGGATTTTGATTATTACTACGATGGATGGGTTACCAAGGATGGCAAGGTTAAGACATATCTCCTGCGCAGAATGAACAGCTTCTGTCTCAACGCAAAGACAGGCAAGCTTTGTAATTGGGACGGTTCGGAAAAGACAGATTACATACACCCAAGAGATGTAAAGTATTCCGATATCAAGGGCATTAAGCAGGAAAAAGCTATTCTTGAGCTTCAGAAGTACGGAATCGTGCTTACGAAGGACAGCAAATTCAAGCCGGCAGAGCTTATTTCCGAACAGGAATTTATGAGCCTTATGACCAATGTTATGGGCGGCTATGAGGTTGCTGTTGAGGAAGAAATGGAAGATGAAGTTCCAGGCACTATGACAGCTGCACAGAAGAAGGAAAAAGAAAAGAAGCTTGAAGCCGAAAAGAAAGATAAGGCCGAAACAACAATGCGTGAAGCGGCTGTAATGTTCGGCAAGCTTTATCTCCCTGAAAACATTGCTAAGATGAATATTTTCAAGTCTCCGTTCAGTGACGTGAAGGATACTGATGAGGATGCCGGCTATCTTGCTGTTGCATATGAAAAGGACTTTGTAAAGGGCACGGACGGCAAGCTTGGCGGTAATAATACGATTACACGTGCTGAAGCTGTTCAGATTATGTATGACTATGTAAAGGCACTTTCAAAGTAAAAAATAAAGGGTACCGAAAGGTACCCTTTTGTTTGTATCAATCTGTGAAAACCTGCACCCAGTAGTATCCGTATCCGCTTGGCACTGTTACAAGAGCAATGCCCATTTTTTCAGCTTCGGAGTTAAGGATATTTTCTTTGTGTCCTGTTGAACTCATCCAGTTGTTCATAAGCTCGTCAGGATTTCGCTGTCCTGCTGCAATATTTTCGGAAGCGTGACTATACTTTATACCTTTATCGTCAAAGACTGTAAAGCAGCTTGTTCCGTCAGGACGTGTGTGTGAAAGGTTTTTCAGTAGTTCATTTGCACGGATTTCTGCAACCTCGTTGAGCTTCTTATCGAGAACAACAGCAGACTTACCCGCATCCTTACGTTCAGCGTTTACGAGCTCAAGAACCTCTTCTTCAATGGAAAGGTTACTTTCATTTGTGCTTGCAGGCTTATTTGAAATAGTTGTTTTTCCGGAAACATTTACAGTAACGGTTTCCATAGTTGTTTTGGAGTAACCCTTGGTGTAAACCTTGATAAGTGCGGAGCCTTTATCCTTTCCCTTTACAGTAATTTTAAGCTTGTTTCCGCTCCATTTTGCGGAAGTAATTGTACATTTTTCAGGACCGCCGTTGCTGTATGCAATCTTCTTTGAACCTGATACGTTAAAGGTGAGAGTAACCTTATCTCCCTTTGCAACCGTAACCTCATCCTTATCGGCTGTGATAAATGATTTTTTTACGGTAACCTTGCATTTGAGTGTCTTTCCGCCTGTTTCGGCGTAAATGTATGTACTGCCTGAGCTTACTCCGACAATTTTAGCGGTATTGCCTTTGCTGGATTTGATTTTTGCAATTGATTTATCACTTGTTGACCACTCTACTTTATCGGCATTGCTTACCTTGAGAGTAATCGTATATCCGATAGGAAGATTTACCTTGGATTTGTTAAGCTTTGGCGCAGCAGCTGAAGTCGGAATAATGCAGAGCGAGCATACCATTATTATTGCGAAAAAAATGCTTAAAAGCTTTTTCATTTCAATTCCTCCATAAATAATATTACTAAAATTATACACAAAAAATTCCTGTTTGTCAATTGAGTTTATATACTTTTTACACATTTTGTAACTATTGACTGAAATTATGATTTTGTGGTATACTTTTTCCAGGGAGTGATTGAAATGAAAGCAAGAATTATTCCAACAATACCCGAAATGGTATTGCATTACAATATCGGTGCAAAGAAAATTCTTTTAGAGCAAACCGCGGCTTCACTCAATATGAAGTGCACCGAAATTCCTCTTGACAAAGCAGGAGAAAGCATAGGCTTCCTTGCGGGGTATAACGGCTTTACGTCCAACGGTTCAGCGGTTACAGCAGAGGGCGAGTGCCTGATTTTTTCGGGAATTGACAGCAAGCGTCTTGATATGCTTCTGAAAGCAATGAGAATGGCGGGGCTGAATATTCCGCTGAAAGCGATTGTTACCGCAACAAATCAGAACAAAAGCGTGGAGTGGCTTTTGGAAGAACTTAACAAGGAACACGAGGCAATGACAAGGAGAAATGGACAATAAGGAGGACATAAGATGAAAAAGCTTTTATCGGTAATTTCAGCAATGACGGTTATGCTTGCTATGGTAGGCTGTGAGAGCAAAGAGGCTGAGCAGGTAAGTGATACGGTTGTTGAAACAGTGCAGAGTGAAAAGCTGACTTTTGACGATATCAATGTTATTGAAATCAACGGCAAAACTGTTTCACTGCCATTTAAGATTGAGGAACTGGGCGAGGGGTATTCAATTGTAGAAGAGCAGGGATATATTAAAGCATATCCTGCCATATATTATAATGGACAATGTTTGGCATTTGTAGAATTTGATGAGAATAACAGTGTTATTTCTGTTTCGTTTCCGTCAGACTCGTTGGAAAGAGAAGATATTAAACTTTATGGTTTATCTAACGAAAGTGATTATGGTACAATAACTGATAGTATCGGTGTTCCAACTATAGAAAAAGAAATGTTGTTGATTTACCAATATGAACAAGGTGAATTATCTTTTAGTATTGATGATGAAACCTCAAAAATCAATATTATACAATTTTCACTTGGTAACGTTATCGAATAATAAATAGTAAGAAAGCAGGCATAAAATGAACATACAAATCTTCGGAAAATCGAAGTGCTTCGATACAAAAAAAGCGGAGCGTTACTTCAAAGAGCGCGGAGTGAAATTCCAGTCGGTTGATATTCTCTCCAAGGGCCTTAGCAAGGGGGAGCTTGACAGCGTTTGCAAGGCTGTGGGCGGACTGGAAAAGCTTATTGACGAAAACAGCAAGGACTACTGCAATATCAAGTATCTTCTTGATGACGCAAAGGCAGATAAGCTTGCGGAGTGCCCCAAGCTGTACAAGACGCCTATCGTCCGCAACGGTAAGCAGGCAACGGTCGGGTACTGTCCCGACGTTTGGAAGAATTGGGAGTAAAAACGAATTGAGGACATCGTGCTGGTGTCCTCTTTTTTGTACTCTTTACGCTTTACATTTTGTGCATTTTGTGCTATAATTTATTGTATTATGTAACATTACGGAGATGTAAAATGATAAGAAAATTTGAAATGGCTGACATTGAGCGAGTGATGAAAATATGGATTGACTCAAACCTTGACGCTCACAGCTTTATCCCTGCGGATTACTGGCAGACTCACTTTGCAGGCGCACAGGAAGCAATATCCTCCGCAGAGGTTTATGTGTACGAGATTGATGGTGCAATTGCCGCTTTTATGGGAATAAAAAAACGACATATTGAAGGCATTTTCGTTGATTCGGAATGCAGGTCGCAGGGCATAGGAAAAGAGCTTCTTGACTACGCAAAGGGCTTGTATAACAAGCTTACGCTGAGTGTTTACAAGCGTAACGCAAGGGCGGTGGAATTCTATCTGAGGGAAGGCTTTGCTGCTGACCGTGAACAGATGGATTTTGACACCTGCGAAACGGAAATTTTTATGAAGAGGGAAAATGGTGAGGCTAAAAATGAAAAGCTCAATTCTTACAGAAACATTTTTTCATCGTGACGCACTTGAGGTTGCGCCTGACCTTGTGGGCAAGCTTATCGTACGCACTCTTGATGACGGGAGTGAGGTTACGCTCCGCATAACCGAAACGGAGGCTTACCGAGGTGAGGAGGATACTGCCTGTCACGCAAGCAAGGGACGCACTCCGAGGACTGAACTTCTGTACGGAAAAAGCGGTGTGATTTACGTGTATCTTTGCTACGGTATGCACTGGCTGATGAATGTTATTACAGGCGAAGAAGGACACCCGCAGGGTGTGCTTTTCCGTGCGTGTGAGGTTTACGACGGACCCGCAAAGCTGACGAAGAAGCTTGGTATTGACAAAAGCTTCAACGGTGAAAGCTTCTGTGGAAATCCGAGAATAAAGCTTGCTGATGACGGTTACCGTGCTGAAATTGAAACGTTGCCCCGAGTGGGGATAAATTATGCAACTCCCGAGTACCGTGATATATTGTGGAGATTTGCAGACAAGAACAGAAAAAGGTAAGGAGAGGTGCTATGCTTAACATTATAGCAGGCGGTGCAGGCTGCGGAAAAACATACGAGATGATGAGACGTATTGAAGAAGCTGTGAAGGCAGGCAAGAATGTGCTTGTAATAATTCCTGAACAGTTTTCGTTTGAGTTTGACCGTGCACTTTATGAGCGTATCGGAATGAGTCTGTTCAACCGTGTTGAAGTCCTTCCTTTTACAAGGACGGCAAAGGAAATCTTTATCAGATTCGGCGGCTTGAAGGGCAGATATGCTGATGATACAGTGAAAAATATTATGATGTTCCGCACATTGAAAGCCCTTTCCGAAAGAGAAGGGCTTTGCTTTTATGACAAGCAGGCGAAATCACCGAGATTTGTGGAAAGCGGACTTGAAATTGTAAAGGAACTTACTCTTAACGGCGTAACTCCCGAACAGCTTACGGAGTGCACGGACGGGCTTGATGAAAATGTTCGTGATAAGGTTGCAGATATTGCGCTTGTTTATTCGGAATATAGAAAGCTGCTGTCCGAAAGTGGGTACAAGGACAGTGCAAGCGATGTTTCGGAGGCGGCAAAACAAGCTCAGGTTAATGATTATTTCCGCGGCAAAGCGGTGTTTGTTGACTGCTTCAAGAGCTTCACTGCGGATGAATATGCAATGCTTGATGCAATTATTCCGCAAAGCGAAAGTACAACAATATGTCTTTGTACAGCTGACAGTACAGCAAGGGATTTTTCTGTGTTTGAAACCGTAAACCGCACACGTAACAAGCTCTTGCACATTGCACAGGAGCACGGCGTAAAAGTAAGTACGGTTATGCTTGACGAACCGAAGCGTTTCAAGGATAATGCGCTGTCTTTTATGAGCGGGAATATTCTCAGAAATATCCGAAGTAAGTACAACAGTGTATGTAATTCTGTAAAGGTGTACAATTCCTACGACAGCTACGGAGAGGGAGATTTTGTAGGCTCCGAAATCCGCAGACTTGTTATGGAGGAAGGCTATGAATACAAGGATATAGCTGTCCTTGCACGTCAGAAGGAAAATTACTCCGCAGTAATGGAAAGTGCATTTGAGCGTTACAATATACCGTTTTATACAGATGAAAGCAGAAATGCAGCTCATAAGGCATTGTTTATATTTGTAAAGACGGCATTGCTCCTTGCGGCTGATAAGAAGGCATCAACTGAGGAATGGCTTCGTTACATAAAGACAGGTATGACAGGGCTTTCCGAAGACGGTATTGCTGCGCTTGAAAGCTATTGCTACAAATGGAGCGTAGAGGGAGATATGTGGGGAAATCCCTTTGACAATAACGAAAAAACGGATTGTGTGGAAAAATACAGACAGCGTGTTACCGAACCTGTTTTCAGGCTTCGTAAACGCTGCGATGATGCAGATGGTGCTGAAATATGCACAGCTGTTATGGATTTTATCTACGAGGTTGGCGTAAACAAAGTGCTTTGTGATATGTATGACAGTTGTTCGTCAGAGGACGCGGCTGTGCTTTCAGCAGTGCGTGAAACAAAGCAATTATGGGAACAGCTTTGTACTTTGCTTGAAACAATGAGCAGGGTTCTTGCGGGAGAGAAAATCGGATTGAAGGATTTTGCTGAGTTGTTTTCGAATGCAGTTTCAAAGCTGAAGATTTCTTCACCGCCGCAGACACTTGACTGTGTTCAGTTTATGGCGGCACATACGGCACGTCTTGCAGACCCGAAAATCATATTTGTTCTTGGGGTAAATGAGGGAGTTTTTCCATTTGCGGCAAAGCAGTCGGGTCTGCTCAGTGAGCGTGACCGTTTTGCACTTGAGGCAAGCGGAATAGAGCTTTCGGGTGGAATGAGAGATAAGCTTTCAGAGGAAAGATTTGTTGCGTATTCAGTTCTTTCGGGGGCTTCGGAAAAGGTTTATTTAAGCTATGCTTCGGCTGACGTTTCGGGTAAGACGCTTTATCCGTCCCTCATAATCGGTCAGCTTTGCGAAATGTTCGGAAGGGATATTACCTGTGATTTTGAAAGTAGAGGTATTCTTTCTTTCTGTACGACAGCGGATGCGGCATATTATCAGTATGTTCAGAATTACAGCAGAAATGATGAGGATTCGGCAAGCCTTCTTGCGGCACTTGATGAAATTCCCGAATATTCATCACGCATACGCTATCTCAGAAGCATTGAAGCCGCTTCGGGGCACAGACTTACTTCCGCAATGGGAAGAAAGCTTTTCGGCACGACAGTTTCGCTTTCTGCCTCACGTTTTGAGGATTATCAGAAATGCCCGTTTATGTATTACTGCAAAAAGGGGCTCAGACTTTATCCTCCTGAAAAAATTGAGCTTGACAAGCCATCCAGAGGTACTGCTATCCATTACTGTCTGAGTGAAATTCTTGCTTCAAACAGCAAGGAGGATTTTATTCAGCTTGACCGTGCAAGGCTCAATAAGCAGGTTAAATTTCATCTTTCACAGTATTATGGTACGAGTGCTGTCGGCGGCGATTACGGAAAGACAAACCGCTACAAGGCGGCTTACAGCAGACTCTCGGATACGCTGACAGATATACTTGTAAGGCTTACTGACGAATTCAAGCAGTGTAAATTTACTGCAAGGGAATTCGAATACAAAATAGGCAGAAACGGTAAGGAGAAGGCACTTACTCTTACCACACCAAACGGAATAACCCTTCAGTTTGAAGGTTCGGTTGACCGTGTAGATGTGTTCGAATTTGAAGGTCAGATGTATGTAAGAGTAATTGATTATAAATCGGGAACAAAGGATTTCAATTTTGAAGAGCTTGTTTACGGAATGAATATGCAGATGCTTCTGTACCTGTTTGCTATAACCGATACAAACAGCAGCGGTGCGTATAAGAACGCAGTTCCGTCGGGCGTGCTTTATATGCCTGCAAAGGATACTCTTACGCTTCTTGGACGCAGTGATGACATAGAAGACGAAAGTCAGCGAATGAAGGTGTTCAATTCTACATACAAAATGAAGGGTATGGTGCTTTGCGAAAGCGGACAGGCTGATGACCTTGTTGTAAGGGCAATGGAAGAAAAAGCGGAGAACAATTATATTCCTATCAGATTCAAGCGTGACGGCGGATATTATGATTACTCAAAACCTGTTACTCTTGATGAGCTTGATAAGCTGCGCAAATATTCATATGAGCTTATGAAGGCAAGTGTTGATGAAATGACAGATGGACGCATTGAAGCAAATCCTTTGCAGATGGGGCAGAAGCTTCCCTGTGCATACTGTGATTACAAGAGTGTTTGCGATAATTATCCTCCGAAGCAGAAAAGAAGCTACAATAAAAAATATGCAGAGAAGGAAATAGATAAAATTATGGGAAGAGGTGATAAGTAATGGCATGGACAGATGAACAGCTTGACGCTATTGATGCGAGAGGTATGGGAATAGTCGTTTCAGCGGCAGCGGGAAGCGGAAAGACATCCGTGCTTGTAGAAAGACTTATCAGAGTGCTTTCCGATACGGAAAACAAGACTCCTGCCGATAGGCTTATTGTCGTAACTTTTACAAATGATGCAGCAGCACAGATGAAGCAAAGGCTTTCCGATGCACTTTCCCGTAAAATTTCCGAGGAGCCTGACAACTTGTGGCTTTGCAGTCAGCAGACGCTTCTTCAGACAGCGAAAATTTCAACAATCCACTCATTCTGCTTTGATCTTATAAGGGAAAATATCCGTACCCTTGACATATCAAACGGTTTTCGTATTCTTGATGATACAGAGGAAAAGATACTGCGCATAAAGGCTGTTGAAAATGTGTTTGAGAAGTTCTACAGCACATATCCTGATGTAGTTAACAGGCTGTCGGATTTTTTCAGCGGAAGTGACCGAAGTGACGCAAATCTTGAGGAAATCATACTGAAAGCATATGAATTTCTTATGTCAATTCCGTATTATGACGACTGGATAAAGGATAAGGTTGATTTCTGGAAAAAAGGCTTTCATCCGGACTCTGATCCATTTGCACCGTTTTATGTGAATGATGTAGCTGTTGCGTATGAGGCAATACTTCGTAAAATCAGATATCTTGAAAAGCAGTATGATGAAATATACGGTGAATATGGCAGCAGTGATTGCATCACTGCCGAAAGGGACTACATTGAAGCAACACTGAAGAAGATAAACTCGTCAGATGTTCCGTGGGATGAACGTGTATCCCTTGGGAATATGCCTAAGGCAACTTTCCGTTCTCCCGTAAAGAAATCCGAGGATGAAAACAGGGACGAATTTGAGCGTATGCAGAAATTCCACACAGCTTATAAGGATGATATAAAGAAAATAAACAGTACGGTTTTTACTGCTGCTCAGATAGATGAAGACTATAAAATTCACGCTGAAATCACGGAAAAGTTGTATATGATGATAGCTGCATTTTCTGATGAGCTTGCACGTTTAAAGGCTGAGAAAAATGCTCTCGGTTTTTCCGATGCGGAGCAGCTTGCAATCAGACTGCTTACTCAGAAAAATGATAAGGGAGAGATATGCCGCACGCCGCTCGCAAGCGAACTTTCCGAATATTACAGTATGATAATGATTGACGAATTTCAGGACGCAAACAACAATCAGGACTTGATTTTTAAAATGCTGTCGAAGGGCGGAACACCTGAAAAAGGCGGAACAAATCTGTTTGTTGTAGGTGACGTAAAGCAGTCTATTTATCGCTTCAGACTTGCAAATCCGAAGCTGTTTATTGATGTTCTTGACAAGTCAGAACAGTATGACAGAAATGGTTTTACAGAAACGAATGCGGCGATTTATCTAAACAGGAATTTCCGAAGCAGTGAGCCAGTAATTGATTTCGTTAACTATGTTTTTGGAATGCTTATGAGCCGCAGTGTCGGTGAAGTTGATTATACGAGCAATGAACAGCTTGTAAAGGGACTTGATTATCCTGAGGATGACAGAACGACGGAATTTATTGTTGTTCCGAAAAGCGAAGATGAGGAAAATGAAATTGATGAGCCTTATGCAGCAGCTCAGAAAATCAGCTCAATGCTTGGTGTAAAGCAGGTGAGTGACAAGGGTGTACTTCGTCCGTGTGAGCCGAGGGATTTCTGCATACTTCTGCGAGGCAAAAAGGAAGCGGAATTGTATGTGAAGGCGCTTGCGGAAAGAGGCGTCAAGGCTTATGCTGAGGAGCCTGAAGGATACCTTGAAGCAAGGGAAATTTCTGTGCTGGTCAATTTGCTTGCGGTCATAGACAATCCGATGAAAAATATTCCGCTGACATCTGTGCTTATGTCTCCGATGTTTATGGTAACAGCGGAGGAGATGGCAGAGCTTGCGGTAATAAAGGACAAGGATGAGGATAAGTATTTCAAGGTTATAAAGCGTGTGCTTGACGGAGAAACTGATGTAGGGAGCGGGTCGGCTCTGTATGCGAAGCTTGATAGATTTATGAAGATTTTTGACAAGCTGCGTTATTGTGCTGCGTCACAAAGACTTGAACGTTTTATCCGCACAATTTATGACAGCACGGATTTTCTTTCGGCAGTCCAGGTGTATAAGGATGGCAGACAGAAGCGTGCAAACCTTCATTTGCTGTTGGATATTGCCGAAAGCTACGAAAGTAATTCAGGCGGCGGAATATCAGGCTTTGTGCGTTATGTTGATACGCTTGTGAAAAAGGAGAAATATCTTAATCATGCGTCAACAATTTCATCCTCTGACAATGCTGTTTCGGTAAAAACAATGCATAAGTCAAAGGGCTTGGAGTATCCGTTTGTATTCGTCTGCGGTACTTCGAAGGAATTCAATACAAGCGATATTTCTGCCGGAATTTTACTGAATTCCGATTATGGAATAACCTTTAAAATTCAGGATAGAGAGAAACTCAAGGCGTATCAGTCATTTCCGCTTTATGTTATGAAAAAGCTTGAAAGAAGCAGTCTTGCAAGCGAGGAACTGCGTTTGCTGTATGTGGCATTTACCCGCGCAAGAGAGCAGTTGTTCATCACAGTAAAGGAAGATGTAAGGGATGGTATGACCTCTCTGAAGCAGGAGATTGCGGCAGCAGGCGGGCTGACAACGGATATAATTGCCGATGCAGATTCGATGTTTAGTTGGATTTTTTCTGCAATGGCAGTGCATCCTGAGACCGAATGGTTCAGGGGCGAAACGGATATTCCGACGGTGAAATCTGCACCTCATATAAGAATTTCGGAAGCTATGCGTGATGAAATGCAGGAAGAAACAGAGAAAGAGGATATGGTTCTTTGCGACAAGGAAAAGCTGCTCAGACTTAAAGAGGCTTTCGAATTCAGATATAGCAGTGAACTGACGGAAAAGTCTGCAAAGATTACCGTTACTGAAATTTCCAAAAGTGGAGAAGAAGATAAGCTGTATTTAAGGCGTCCTGAGTTTGTTGCGGAAAAAGGAGAGCTTACAGCTGCTGAAAAGGGAACGGCTGCTCATACATTTATGCAGTACGCGGATTTTGCAGTTGCTGAAACAAATGCAAGAGCAGAAGCAGAAAGACTTGAAAATATGGGGTTGCTTACAAAGGAAGAATATGCAAGCCTTGATTTCGGACAGATTACACGGTTTTTTGAGTCGGATTTGTACAGAAGAATAAAAAAATCTGACACAATACGACGTGAACAGAAATTTTTAATCAAAAAATGCGATGCCGCTCTTGACGATGAAAGACTAATGGAGTATAATAATAATAGTATGCTTCAGGGTATTGCTGACTGTATGTTTGAAGAAGATGACGGAATTGTAATCATCGACTATAAAACCGACCGTGTAAACAGTGAAGGTGTGCTTGTAAAAAGATATGACCTTCAGCTTAAGCTGTACAGCGCCGCACTCGGCAGAATTTTTGACAAGCCTGTAAAGGAAGCGTACATATATTCCTTTGCTCTCGGCAGAGCAATAAGAGTTGTATAAAATAAGACTTCAAGGAGGCTTTTCTGATGGCAAACAAGTCACAGGCACGTCCCGTAAAGCGTTCGGGCGGAATCAATCCAACATTCCTCGGTGCTGTTATTCTCGGTATCTGTATCCTTATTGCGGGTCTGAATATCAGCGGAAGCGTAAAGAAGCTCAATAAAACAATTACCGAAACACAGTTTGCGGCAACAAATACTCTTAGTGTACCTTCCGAAATGGCTGTGGGTAACAACAATTATATGACTGAGTCGGAGGCAGGCGAGTATCTTAATCTTTCTACGGAAAAAATCATTGAGCTTATTGCAAACGGTGAGATCACCGAGTATGTCAAGACTGATTCGGGATATTCCATTTCTGTCAAGGTGCTTGATGAGTGGTTTGACAATGAGGCTTATCAGACAAAGCTGAAGTACAACGCAGCTGCCGCACCTGCCGAGGATCCTGAAGCAGTAACAGAATAAAAATTCAAAAAAGGTATTGACAAGTGGAAAAATGTATGTTATAATATCATACGTTGGCGATATGCCGTGATGAAAATAAAGCAGAACTTTCCGTTCTCACCCTGCCGCAAAAGGTGATGCAGTGGTCAATATCTGATTGAATTTAAGCATAACTATGTGCTAAGTATGATTTCAGTGAGCGGAAACTATTCTGTTTCCGCTCATTTTTATTATTGGGGGTGCTTACTATAAGCAACAACAGCAAAGAAGTTCAGATCAATGAAGAAATCCGTGATAAGGAAGTCCGTGTAATCGACAATGACGGTACACAGCTCGGTATCATGTCCGCAAAGGAAGCTCTTGCAATTGCAGAGGAAAAGGAATTTGACCTTGTAAAGATTTCTCCGCAGGCTGTTCCGCCTGTATGTAAGATTATGGACTACGGCAAGTATGTTTTTGAACAGAACAAGCGTGAAAAGGAAGCAAGAAAGAACCAGAAGGTTGTTGAAATCAAGGAAATCAGAATGTTCTCCACAATCGATACAAATGACTTCAACACAAAGGTAAATCAGGCTATCAAGTTCCTGAAGGCAGGCGACAAGATCAAGGTTTCTGTTCGCTTCAGAAAGAGAGCAATCGCTCATCCTCACCTCGGTGAAGAACTGCTTGAAAAGTTCAAGGAAGCTTGCGCAGAAGCAGGTACAGTTGAAAAGCCATCCAAAATGGAGGGACGCGCACTTGTAATGTTCGTTTCCCCGAAGGCTTCAAAATAAACAACAAGGACATTTGTCTAAATTGAAGGAGGATATATTATGCCAAAGCAGAAGACACATTCCGGCGCTAAGAAGCGTTTCAAGCTCACTAAGGGCGGTAAGGTTAAGTACCAGAAGACAAACAGACGTCACAGACTTACTCAGAAGGCTACAAAGCGTAAGAGAATCAACAGAGCAGCTGGTTACACAGGCTCTGCAAATACAGCAACAGTTAAGCAGCTTATCCCTTACATGTAATAGGAAGCTGTACATCAACCAAAATTAATTTAACGGAGGTAAAAGATTATGGCTCGTGTTAAGGGAGCAATGGCTACTCGTAAGAGAAGAAATAAAGTATTAAAGCTTGCTAAGGGTTACTGGGGCGCAAAGAGCAAGCACTTCAAGATGGCTAAGGAAGCTGTTATGAAGTCTGGCAATTACGCTTACATCGGCAGAAGACTCAAGAAGCGTGATTTCAGAAAGCTCTGGATTACAAGAATTTCCGCAGCTTGCAAGATGAATGGTATGAACTATTCTACATTCATGAACGGTCTTAAGAAGGCTGGCATCACACTCAACAGAAAGATGCTTTCCGAAATTGCTATCAATGACGCTGCTGGCTTTACAGCACTCGTTGAAAAGGCAAAGGCTGCTCTTTAATTTCAGATTACTTAAAGTCAGAGGCAAATTTTTGCTTCTGACTTTTTGTGGTTTTTTATGACGTTTGATTTTGCTGTTTTATACAGTATAAGGAGGTGCAGTATGCAGAAAATTACGTCAAAGGATAACCCTAATATCAAGCTTTATGTCAAGCTTGCGGGTGGGAAAAAGCGCCGTAAAGAGAACGGTATGTTTACGCTTGAAGGGGTGCGTCTGGTTGAGGATGCGGTAAAGGAAAATGCAGAGCTTCACTCTGTTTTTGTGACAGAGAGCTACGTAAAAAAGCTTGCACAGCAAGGTGAAGCATTGAATTTTCCCGACAGCGTAAGGGTATTCGAAATTGCTGATGAAATCGGGAACAAGATGTCGTCAACCGACAGCGCACAGGGCATTTTTGCTATCTGCAGATGCCTTGAAAAACCTTCTTTTTCAGATACGGTAAGAAGCGGCGGAAAGTATCTGCTGCTCCACTCAATCCAGGATCCGGGCAATATGGGTACGATAATCCGTACCGCTGACGCAGTTGGTGTGGACGCGGTTTTCCTTGCGGATTGCTGCGACCTGTACAACCCGAAGGTTGTCCGCTCAACGATGGGAAGTTTGTTCAGACTCAACGTTTCTGAGATTGATTTTGATGAGGATTTTCCACAGTTTGAGAAAATGGGAGTACCAAGCTTTGCGGCGGTTATCGACAGCGATGCGGTGTCACTTACCGAGTGTGATTTCTCAAAGGGCGGTGTAATTCTCATCGGTAATGAGGGCAACGGTCTGCCCCGTGAGGTCAGCAATATGTGTACCGAAAGGTTAACTATAAAAATGCAGGGTAACGTAAATTCCCTGAATGCAGCAATGGCGGCGGGTATTATTATGTGGGAGCTTGTGAAGTAAAAGGAGGTCGGCAGATTGGAAAGCAGAAACGTTTATGAATGGCTGTGGGTAGTCAGCTGTGTAGGTTGTGCAAGTAACAGAATATGGCAGGTTACAGAGGATTTTCAGACAATTTCTGAGGCGTATGAGTTTCTGAATGATAAGGAAAAACGCCGAAAGCTTTTCAATGCCGCAGAATGTAAGAATGCCGACAGAGTTACGGCTGAACAGATTGACAATCTGATTTCCTATTGTGAAAACAAGAATATCTACATACTCACCTATGACGATGAGCGTTACCCCGACAGACTTAGGAACATCTATAATCCGCCTGCGGTGCTGTTCTGCCGAGGCGATATGGATTGTCTTGCCGAGGATTTCAGCCTGTCAATCGTGGGTACAAGAAAGCCCTCCGATTATAGTGCAAAGGTTACTGCTTCGCTTGTGAAAGAGCTTTGCAAAATGGGTATCACAATCGTCAGCGGATTTGCGACAGGTATTGATATTACTGCAAATCTTGCGGCGGTACGTAATGGAGGAAAGACGATAGCCGTGCTGGGATGTGGTCTTGACCACGATTATCCGAAGGAAAATATACAGTATCGTGAGGAAATTGAAAAGAACGGTCTGTTCATTTCGGAATATTTTCCGCAGTTCAGCGGATCGCATATTTCATTTCCAACCCGAAACAGAATTCTTTCGGGACTTTCACTTGGCACGATTGTTGCTGAAGCCGCAATAAAAAGCGGTGCACTGATTACAGCAAATATGGCGCTGAGCCAGGGCAAATCCATTTTTGCATATGCGCCGCATGATATGTTTGATGTGCGGTATGGCGGCAATGTTGCTCTTATCCGTGACGGTGCAATATGTCTTTGCGGCGTGAAGGATATTGTTTATGAATATTACGAAAACTATGGACATAAAATAGCGAAAGCACAGATGCTTGACTCTGTTATTATTCCCGATGACCTTGATGAAGTAAAACATAAGCCTGCTGTAAAATTTGATCCGTATAAGGATATAGAAGAAAAAAATGATAAACTGCACAAAAGCAAGTCGGTTTCAAGGAAAAAGGAAACAGAGGATGAAGCTTACAATGTTTCATTTTATGTATCTGCACTTGACGATGAAGCTGCAGAGGTGTACGAAAAGCTGAAAATCAAGGGCACTCCTGTTCAGGCTGACGAACTGGCTGAAATGTGCGGAATGGATATATCAGAATTGCTGATGATTTTAACTGACCTTGAAATTGAGGGTGCAGTAAGTTCATCGGCAGGGAATATTTATAAAGCAAACTAAAAATGCCGTGAAAACGGTTTGTGTATAGATTTGAAAGGATAGGATAAAATGTCAAAACTTGTAATCGTAGAGTCGCCTGCAAAGGCCAAGACAATAAAGAAATATCTGGGCAGCGGATACGAGGTCGTTGCTTCAATGGGTCACGTACGTGACCTGCCAAAGTCCAAGCTCAGCGTGGACGTTGACAACGGCTTTGAGCCTGTTTACGTTGACATCAAGGGCAAGGAAGAGCTTATCGCAAGCCTGAAAAAAGAAGCGAAGAAGTCTGACTTCGTATACCTCGCAACTGACCCTGACCGTGAGGGTGAAGCAATTTCCTGGCACCTTGCACAGATGCTTGATTTGCCGCTGGAGCAGACTAACCGTGTAACATTCAACGAAATCACAAAGACAGGCGTGCAGAACGGTATGGCAAGCCCACGTTCCATCGATATCGACCTTGTAAATGCACAGCAGGCACGTCGTATCCTGGACAGAATTGTTGGCTACAAGCTTTCTCCGTTCCTCTGGAAGAAGGTCCGCCGCGGTCTTTCCGCAGGACGTGTTCAGTCGGTAGCGGTTTCCCTTATCGTTGAGCGTGAAAAGCAGATCAACAGCTTCAAGCCTGATGAATACTGGTCAATTGACGCAAAGATGACAGCACCGTCTTCAAAGAAGCAGTTTGATGCAACATTTATGGGCATCGGCGGCGAAAAGACAGAGCTTCACTCACAGGCTGAGGCTGACGCTGTACTCAAGAGAATTGAAGGTGCTGAGTACAAGGTTACTGACGTTAAGAAATCAGTACGCAGAAAGTCACCTGCACCTCCGTTCACAACATCAACAATGCAGCAGGAAGCATCCAAGAAGCTCGGCTTTGCGGCTGCAAAGACAATGAAGGCTGCACAGACACTTTACGAAGGTGTTGAAATCGAAGGTATGGGCGCTGTGGGTCTTATCACATATATGAGAACAGACAGCCTCCGTGTTTCCGATGAAGCAAGAGCAGCTGCTTACGAATATATCAATGCTACCTACGGAAAGAATTACGTTCCTAGTTCTCCGAAAATCTATAAATCCAAATCCAACGCACAGGATGCTCACGAAGCAATCCGTCCTTCTATGCCTGAGCTTACACCTGACCGCGTAAAGGGTAGCCTTACAACAGAGCAGTACAAGCTTTACAAGCTTATCTGGGAACGCTTCATTGCAAGCCAGATGGCAAACGCTGTTCTTGATACGGTTTCAGTTGACATCGACGCAAACGGCTGTAATTTCCGTGCAACAGGCTTCTCCGTAAAGTTTGACGGTTTTACTGTTCTTTACGAGGAATCCAAGAACGAGGAAGAAGGAAAGGTTCTCCCGAATATCGAAGTGGGTGACGTGCTCAAGCTGAAGAATATCGAGGGTCACCAGCACTTCACACAGCCTCCTGCACGCTACACGGAAGCTACACTCATCAAGGCACTTGAAGAAAACGGAATCGGACGTCCTTCAACTTATGCTCCTACAATTTCTACAATCATCAACCGTTTCTACGTTGAGCGTGACGGCAAACAGCTTCGTCCTACAGGCCTTGGTGAGGTTACAACAGACCTTATGAAGCAGCACTTCAAGCATATTGTTGACGCAAAGTTTACAGCTACAATGGAAAGCAATCTCGACAAGGTTGAAGTTGGTGAAATGAACTGGGTTGACACACTCAGCGAATTCTATGAGGACTTTGCGGAAACTCTTACAAAGGCTGAAAAGGCAATGGACGGCAAGCGTGTGCGTGTTCCCGATGAGGAAACAACGGAAGTCTGCGAAGTCTGCGGCAAGCCTATGGTTATCAAAATCGGTCGTTTCGGCAAGTTCCTTGCATGCAGCGGCTTCCCTGATTGTACAAACACAAAGCGTATCGTGAAGGATACAGGCGGCGTATGTCCTAAGTGCCACAAGAAGGTGCTTCAGAAGAAGTCCAAGAAGGGCAAGAAATATTTCGGCTGTGAGGATAATCCGAACTGCGAATTTATGACTTGGGATACACCTGTTTCCGACAAGTGTCCTAAGTGCAACGACGGCACAACCCTGTTCAAGAAGGGCGGAAAAATGTTCTGCTTGAAGGACGGCTGCGGCTACGAGGTTGCCATCAAAAAGGAAAAGTAAGCTGAAAGGGGTATTGAGATGAACTGTCCTAAATGCAATACAGAAATGTGCAGCGATACAATGATAATGATGCCGTTTCGTGTTGAGAATACATCACGAAAGATAATTGATGACAACAAGGTAAGTGCGGTAGATTGCTATGGCTGTCCAAAGTGTGGATATATTGAATTTTACGCTAATGACCCCAAGGTTTTCAAAAAACAAGGATAACTAAATATGGATAAAATTACTGTAATAGGTGCAGGTTTGGCAGGCTGTGAAGCGGCTTGGCAGCTTGCAAAGGCAGGTTTTCAGGTTGATTTGTGGGAAATGAAGCCCGTGAAATTCACCCCTGCACATAAATATCAGGGCTTTGCAGAATTGGTTTGCTCCAACTCTCTGAAAGCTTCAAGGGTCAACTCTGCGGCAGGACTGCTTAAAGAAGAAATGCGAAGACTTGGTTCGCTTACCGTGCCATGTGCCGAGGAAACGAAAGTACCCGCAGGCGGTGCACTTGCAGTTGACCGTGAAAAATTCTCTGACCTTGTGACGGAGAAAATCAAGTCTGAGCCGAATATCACCGTGAAATGCGGCGAGATTACCGAAATCCCCGAGGGCAACGTGATAATCGCAACGGGTCCTCTCACAGCAGGCGGACTTGCCGAAAGCATCGAAAAGCTCTGCGGCGGTTATTTGAGCTTTCACGATGCGGCGGCGCCTATCGTAACTTATGAGTCACTTGACAAGGACAGAATTTTCTTTGCGGCACGCTACGGCAAAGGCGACGATGATTACATCAATTGCCCCTTTACAAAAGAGGAGTACACCGAGTTCTGGAATGAGCTGAAAAATGCCGAGTCTGCTCCTCTCCACGAGTTTGATACCCAGAAGCCAAAGGGCAAGGACGATTTTACCGTATACGAGGGCTGTATGCCGATTGAGGTGCTGGCAAAGCGCGGAGAGGAAACAATGCGTTACGGTGCAATGAAGCCTGTTGGTCTGTACGACCCCGCAACAAACCGCCGTCCATACGCTGTTGTACAGCTTCGTAAGGAAAACAGCGGCGGTACGCTCTACAACATTGTCGGTTTTCAGACAAACCTGAAATTCGGCGAGCAGAAGCGTGTTTTCTCAATGATTCCCGGACTTGCAAATGCGGAGTTTGTCCGATACGGCGTAATGCATCGCAACTCCTTCATCAACTCCCCGAAGGTGCTTGACGGTGACTTCTCGCTGAGAGTAAGGAGCAACCTGTTCTTTGCAGGACAGATTACAGGTGTTGAGGGTTATA
>CALATN010000037.1 GCA_937891895.1 uncultured Clostridia bacterium | reverse complement strand
TTATTTGATTATTTATTGACTCCTCATCCCAATTATATTCAGAAATACTGCCATGTGAAATTTCATTCCGAACTTTATTAAAAAGCGTCAGGATAATTCCGAAGAAAAACGAGTGGAATTACACGCCCATACCACCATGAGCGACATGGATGCGGTAGTGGATGCTAAAACACTGATTAAAACTGCGTTTGAGTGGGGTCATCCCGGTATTGCCATTACGGATCATGGTGTTGTACAGGCTTTCCCGGAAGCAAATCATGCCTTAAATCCTAAAGATTATAAAGATGATGAAGAGAAGATGCAGCGCGCCAAGGATTTTAAAATTGTCTATGGTATGGAAGCTTATTTGGTGGATGATGTAGAAGAAATCGTAAAGCACGATAAAGGGCAGGACTTGGATGCTGCCTGTGTAGTGTTTGATATTGAAACTACCGGATTTGATAAAGAAAACGACAGAATTATTGAAATCGGTGCAGCAAGAGTCAATAATTTTGAAATTGTTGATACATTCCAGACTTTTGTAAATCCTGAGAGAAATATTCCTGAGAAGATTACAAAGCTGACAGGTATAGATGACAGTATGGTAAAGGACGCGATTTCACAGGAAGATGCCTTACGTAAATTTGCGGAATTCTGCGGAAAAGCGCCTGTCCTGATTGCGCATAATGCAAAATTTGACTGTTCATTTATCCGTATGGGATGTACAAGGCATAATGTGAAATTTTCCTTTTCAATGGTAGATACCGTTGTTATCAGCAGAAGTATGCTTCCACATCTGAAAAAGCATAAGCTTAACGTTGTTGCAAAGGACCTGGGACTTGGTGAATTCAATCATCATCGTGCCGATGAAGATGCAAAGATGCTTGCGAGAATTTATATTATTCTTGCAAACCGACTTATGAGCGAACATCATATCAGTAAATTAAGCGAAGTAAATGCCTGCGTTGAAAATGTTGACCCACGTCTTTTAAGACCATATCATCAAATAATTCTTGTAAAGAATTCGATTGGTCTGAAAAATCTGTATAAACTCATCTCCTACAGTAATATCAAGTATTACAGGCGTTTTCCAAGAGTTCCTATTTCCGAATTGGCAAAGCACAGAGATGGTCTTATAGTAGGCAGTGCCTGCGAAGCGGGTGAAGTTTTTGCTGCCGTAAAGGACGGCCAGCCATGGGAAATGGTAAAGGCTATTGCAAGATTTTACGATTATCTTGAAATTCAGCCTGTAGCAAATAACGCATTTATGATAAGGGATGAGGATTGCCCTGATATAAATACGATAGAGGACTTGCAGGAACTTAACAAAAAAATCGTTCAGCTTGGCGAAGAACTGCATATTCCTGTTGTAGCAACCTGTGATGTTCATTTTATGGACAAGTCTGACGGCATATTCAGAAAAATCCTTACCAGCCAGAAGTTCAAGGATTATGACCAGCAGGCACCACTGTATCTTCGTACAACTGACGAAATGCTTGAAGAATTTGCTTACCTTGGAAAGGAAAAAGCTTACGAGGTTGTCGTAACAAATACAAATAAAATTGCCAATATGGTCAACCCTGATATTGTCCCAATTCCACCGGGAACATTCACACCAGAAATTCCGGGTGCCGATGAAGACCTGGAGCGTATTTCCTGGGAACGCTGCAAATCAATTTACGGCGACCCTGTTCCTGAACTGGTTGCAAAACGACTTGACCGAGAGCTTACTTCTATTATCAAGCACGGCTTTGCCGTACTCTATATGATTGCCCAGAAGCTTGTTGCCAATTCAAATGAACACGGCTACAAGGTTGGCTCACGAGGTTCAGTTGGCTCATCATTCGTTGCTTCAATGGCAGGTATTTCTGAAGTTAACCCGCTCCCACCGCATTATGTGTGTCCTAAATGTCACCATAGTATATTTATTACAGACGGTTCAGTAGGTTCGGGGTACGACCTTCCAGACAAAAACTGCGAAAAGTGCGGTACACCATATAACCGTGACGGTCACGATATCCCATTCGAAACTTTTCTTGGATTTGACGGCGATAAAGCGCCTGATATAGACCTTAACTTCTCTGGCGAATATCAGACCTTTGCCCATAAGTATACCGAAGAACTTTTCGGTAAGGACAACGTGTTCAAGGCAGGAACAATCGGTACGGTTGCCGATAAAACCGCGTATGGTTATGTAAAGCATTATCTTGATGAACGCGGTGAAACCTTGTCGAAGGCTGAAATCAACCGACTTACAATCGGTTGTACAGGTGTAAAACGTACCACGGGTCAGCACCCTGGCGGTATGGTTGTTGTGCCTGCGAAGTTTGAGGTATACGACTTTACTCCCGTTCAGCACCCAGCCGAAGACCCTAATTCAATCTTTACAACAACACACTTTGACTTCCATTCACTCCACGATACAATTCTTAAACTTGATGAACTCGGACACGATGTGCCGACATTGTACAAGCACCTTGAAGATATGACAGGTGTGCGAACAGAAGATATTTTCCCTGGTGACGAAAAGGTTATCAGTCTTTGTACTTCTCCCGAAGCATTAGGAGTAACATCCGAGGATATTGACTGTGAAACAGGTACCCTTGCCATTCCTGAAATGGGTACAGGCTTTACACGACAGATGCTTGTCGAGTCCAAACCGACAAAATTCTCTGACCTGCTCCAGATTTCAGGTCTGTCCCACGGTACCGACGTATGGCTCGGCAACGCGCAGGAGCTTATCAAAAACGGTACCTGTACGATTTCAGAAGTTATCGGTTGTCGTGACGGTATTATGACATATCTGATTTATCATGGTATGGATCCTAAGCTGTCCTTTAAAATTATGGAAATTACCCGTAAAGGTAACGCTCCAAAGCTGCTGACAGAGGAAATGAAACAGGATATGCTCGCTCATGACGTTCCGCAGTGGTATATAGACAGCTGTCTGAAAATCAAGTACATGTTCCCGAAGGCTCACGCAGCCGCATACGTTATGGCAGCTATGAAGCTTGCCTGGTTCAAGGTTTACGAGCCGCTTGCTTTCTATGCAACAATATTCACAGTACGTGGTGAAGACTTTGATGCAGAAACAGCAATTCAGGGCAGAGCTGCAGTAAAATTCAAAATTGATGAGCTGAAGCAGAAGGGCAATGACCGTACCGCAAAGGAAACGTCAACGCTTGATATGCTGATGATTGTAAATGAAATGATGGCAAGAGGATTTGAGTTCCTGCCAATTGACGTTTTTAAATCTGATGCTGAAAAGTATAAAATTGAAGATGGAAAGCTAAGACTTCCGCTTTGCTCAGCAAAGGGCGTTGGTGCAAATGCTGCAAAGGCAGTTTATGATGCTGTTCAGCAGGGTGATCTGCTATCAATTGATGAACTTCAGGAAAGAAGCGGTGCAACAAAGTCTGTCATCGAAACTCTTGAAAGCATCGGAGCATTGTCAGCATTGCCGAAATCAGACCAGATTTCACTTTTCTGATAAAAAGACTTGACAATTTTACTTATATATGATATTATGATATCAAGATATCGTGATACTACTTTACTACACTAAAATAAAGAGGTAAAAAATGAAAAGATATGATTTAATTACTCCAGAAGGAACACAGGATCTTTTGTTTGAGGATTGCGCAATACGCCGCAGTATTGAAGAAAAGCTTTCCGGAATTTTTGTATCCAAGGGATATTGTGAAATCGTAACTCCAGGACTTGAATTCTTTGATGTTTTCAATCTTAATTCCAGATATTTTCCACAGGAAAGTATGTATAAGCTTTCCGATAATAAAGGCAGACTTCTTGTTGTACGTCCTGACTCAACAATGCCAATTGCAAGAGTTGCAGCAACACGTCTTCGTGACGCTGAATTACCATTAAGACTTTATTACCGTCAGAATGTGTACCGCAACAAGCCTGTAATGCGCGGCAGAAGCGATGAAATACACCAGATGGGTATTGAACTTATCGGTTCCGATTCAAAGAGAGCAGACCTTGAAGTGCTGACAAGTGCAATTGAAGTACTTTCTTCATTTGAAAATGAAAACTTCCGTTTTGAGCTTGGTGATATCGGTTTTTTCCGTGAACTTGTAAACAAGCTTGATACAGATGTTGCAACAAAGGAAGAAATCAGAAGCCTTATTGAAGTCAAGAACTATCCTGCGCTCAATGACCTTCTTGACAGTATCGGCAACAATGAAATTACTAATGCACTCAAGCAGCTTCCACGTCTTTTCGGCGGTGAAGAAGTGTTTGATAAGGCAGCAATGCTCTATAATGATGAAAAACTCAATACTGTTATTGAAAATCTTCGCGGCATCTACAACAGCCTTAAAGAACTTGGTTACAGCGATAAGATTACAGTTGACCTCGGTATCGTAAATAAGATGGATTACTATACAGGTGTGATAATGAAGGGCTACCTCCAGGGGTATGGCGATGCAGTTCTTTCCGGCGGACGCTATAATAAGCTTCTTGCTGAGTTCGGATATGATGTACCTGCTACAGGCTTTGCGGTAAATGTTGATGCTGTTGCAAAGGTAATGAAGCAGACCAATTCTTATTCCGTACCTGTTGCTGACGTAATTGTATACGGTGAGGATAATCATATTATGAAAGCTATTACCTATGCAAATCAGCTCAGAAGCGAAGGTCTGACCGTTGAAAATTCTGTATTTGCAACATACGATGAAACAAAGGCTTATGCAGAAAATAAGAAGATAAATAAAATTGTCCGTGTCGGAAATGACATTTCGGAAGAAACAATATAACGGAGGTTGTGAAAATGGAAAATACAAAAAGACCTCTCAGAATTGCTCTTACAAAGGGCAGACTTGAAAAGGATACAGTATCTCTGCTCGAAAAAATCGGATACGATTGTACAGCAGTAAGAGAAAAGGGAAGAAAGCTTATTCTTCCTGTAGGTGACTCAATTGAAGTTGTTCTTGCAAAGGCAGCTGATGTTATTACATATGTTGAACACGGTGTATGTGATATGGGTGTCGTAGGTAAGGATACTATTATGGAAATGAACGGCAAGTTCTTTGAACTTGTTGACCTTGGATTTGGCAGATGCAAGTTTGCTCTTGCCGGTAAGAAAGGTGATAACTTCTATCAGGGATACAATATCAAGACAATTGCAACCAAGTATCCCAATGTTTCAAGAAGCTTCTTTGAGAAAAAGGGTATGGATGTCGATATTGTAAAAATTGAAGGAAGTGTTGAGCTTGCACCACTCCTTAGCCTTTCCGACGCAATTGTAGATATCGTAGAAACAGGTACAACCCTTAAAGAAAACGGACTTGAAGTTTTTGAAGATATTGCTCCGATTTCTGCAAGACTTATCGTAAACAGAGTAAGTCTTAAGCTCAGACAGCAGGAAATTGAAGAGCTTATCAAGCTCATTGAAGAAAATTTGTAATTCGGAGGCTCAAATAAAATGATAAGAAAAATTATAGCTAACGGAAAAGACGAGGTTGCTTTTCTTAAAGAAGTTGAAAAGCGTAACGGTGAAACCGATAAGAAGGTAACTGAAATCGTTTCTGAAATTATTGATAATGTTAAGGAAAATGGCGATAAGGCAGTTCAGGATTATACTCTTAAATTTGACGGTAAGCTTCCTGAATACTATGAAGTACCTCTTGATGTTATCCACGATGCACTCAACGATGCTGACGAGGAGTTTGTAAATGCACTTCTCAATGCAATGGAAAATATCGCAGCTTTCCACAACCGTCAGAAGGAACAAGGCTTTATTGACCCACACGATAATGGAGTAATCCTTGGCCAGCGTGTGAGAGGCCTTGAAAGAGTTGGTCTTTATGTTCCTGGCGGTACAGCTGCATATCCATCCTCTGTACTTATGAATGCTATTCCTGCCAAGATTGCTGGTGTAAAGGAAATTATTATGGTAACACCTCCTCTCAAGGATGGTACACCTAATAAGGATATCCTCGTTGCTGCTTCAATCTGCGGCGTAGACAGAGTATTCCTCGCAGGCGGTGCACAGGCAGTTGCAGCACTTGCTTACGGTACAGAAACAATTCCAAAGGTTGATAAAATCGTAGGTCCTGGTAATATCTTTGTTGCAACAGCAAAGAAACTTCTTTACGGTAAGGTTGACATCGATATGATTGCCGGACCAAGCGAAATTCTCGTTGTTGCTGACGAAACAGCAGACCCTAAATATCTTGCTGCTGACCTTATGTCACAGGCTGAGCACGATAAGCTTGCTTCTTCAATTCTTATCACAACAAGCGATGATATTGCTGATAAGACTATTGCAGAACTTGAGAGACAGTGCAAACTCCTTTCAAGACAGGAAATCATCGAAAAATCTCTTGATGATTATGGCGCAATTATTGTAACAGAAACAATTGACCGTGCAATTGAACTTGCTAACGGACTTGCTCCTGAACACCTTGAAATGCAGGTCGATAACCCGCTCCAGTATATCGGACAGATTGACAACGCAGGTTCAGTATTCCTTGGTAAGTACGCTCCAGAGCCACTTGGTGACTACTATGCAGGTCCAAACCACGTTCTCCCGACAAGCGGAACAGCAAGATTCTTCTCTCCGCTTTCCGTTAACAGTTTTACAAAGCGCTCCAGCTTTATCTACTATACAGAACAGGCTCTCCTTGACGCAAAGGACGATATCGTTTGTATCGCTGAACGTGAAGGACTTACAGCTCACGCAAATGCAATCAAGGTAAGATTTGAATAATTCCGACAGGAAGGACTTATATAAATGTACGAACTTAATTCAAAATTAAAAAAGCTTGAACCTTATGACCCGATTGAAGGCGACTATAAAATCAGACTTGATGCTAACGAGTCATATTTCAATCTTAATGAACAGCTTGGTGACAAAATTTCCGAGGAAATAAGAAAAATTCCTCTTAACCGTTATCCTGACCCGATGGCAATGGGTGCTGTAAAGGCTTTTTCCGATTTATACAACGTACCTGAAAAATATGTTACAGCAGGTAATGGCTCAGATGAACTTATAAGCATTATCTCCAGCTGTTTTCTTGAAACAGGGGATAAAATTCTGACTCTCTCTCCTGACTTTTCAATGTACGCTTTTTATAGCAGTATGTATGAGCTTAAGGTTGAAACTTTACCGAAAGAAGCTTCACTTCAGGTTAATATTCCAAAGGTTATAGAATATTGTAACAACCAGAATATCAAAGCTGTTATTTTTTCTAACCCTTGTAACCCGACATCACTTGGTGTAACAAGACAGGATATTATCAAGCTTATCAAAAATGTACACTGCCTCGTAATTATTGACGAAGCATATATGGATTTCTGGGACCAGAGTATTCTTGATGAGGTTGAGAATTACGATAACCTGATTGTCCTTAAAACCTGTTCTAAAGCAATTGGTCTTGCAGGTATCAGAATGGGTTTTGCTGTTGCAGGTGAAACAATTACAACTGCACTCAGAAGTGTTAAATCACCATACAATACAGACTCAATTTCCCAGGCAATCTGCAAAACTGTTCTCAGTGAAAAGGAACTTCTTAAGAAATGTTGTGAAGAATTGGTGGAAAGCAGAAAAGCTTTACACAACGAGGTTTCCGCACTTGCAAGAAAATATGTGAAACTTGAAAAGGTTTATGATTCAGTAACTAATTTCGTATTTATCAAAACCGCTTACGGAAAGGAAATCTACGAAAAACTTCTTGAGAAATCCATAGCAATCCGTTATATGGGTAATTATATCCGAATTACCGCAGGTACAAAAGAAGAAAACGAAGCTGTTGTCAAGGCACTTGACGAGATTCTTGACAATATGACGAAAGGGGAATAATCGTGAGAACTGCTGAAATAACCAGAAAAACCAAGGAAACAGATATCGAAGTCAAGCTTAACCTTGACGGAAGCGGAAAAGTCGATATTTCAACAGGAATAGGTTTTTTTGACCATATGCTTACAGCTTTTGCTGTACACGGTAAAATGGATCTGACTCTGAAGGTTCAGGGTGATCTTTATGTTGATGGACACCACACGGTTGAGGATACAGGAATTGTCCTCGGTACAGCTTTCAAGCAGGCAATCGGTGATATGAAGGGGATAGCACGTTACGGTACAGCTTTCATTCCAATGGACGAAGCTCTTGGTTTCTGCTGCCTTGATATAAGCAACAGACCTTTTCTGGTGTTTGATGCAGAATTCAGCGACGACAGAATAGGCGAGTTTGATACTTGTCTTGCAGAAGAATTTTTCCGTGCATTTGCTTTCAATGCAGGAATAACTCTCCATCTTAAATCCGAGTACGGTAAGAACGACCACCACATTGCCGAAGCACTTTTCAAAGCTTGTGCACACGCAATCAAGGCGGCAAAGTCCGTAGTAGGAAACGAAATCCTGTCAACAAAGGGAGTATTGTAATGATAGCCATTATTGATTACGGCGCAGGAAATATTTTCAGCGTAAAAAATGCCTTTGATTATCTTGGGTACGAATGTAAGCTTACAAATTCAGAAGATGAAATAAAAAAAGCTGACAGAATAATTCTTCCGGGTGTAGGCGCTTTTCCTGCCGCTATGAATATGCTTAATAACAGCGGACTGGTTCCTCTTATCCACGAGCAGACAAAAATCAAGCCTTTTCTTGGGATCTGCTTAGGTATGCAGCTTATCTTTGAAAAAGGCTATGAATTTGAAGAATGTAACGGCCTTGGACTCATCCCTGGAGCTGTCAAGAAAATTGAAAGAACAGATATGCCAATTCCTCATATGGGTTGGAATGAGCTGAAAATTCAGAATGAATGTCCGCTTTTCAAGGGTCTTCCCGAAAATCCGTATGTTTATTTTGTTCACTCATTTGCTGCTGAATGTAACGATGATAACATTGCAGCTTACTGCGATTACGGCGGAAAGGTTACTGCAATGGTGCAGGATAACAAGTATGTTTTTGGTGCACAGTTTCACCCTGAAAAGAGTGGTGAAGTTGGCTTGCAGATACTCAGAAACTTTGCAGAACTTAATTAAGGATAAGGTGATATAAATGTTAGCTAAAAGAATAATCCCTTGCCTTGATGTAAGAGATGGCAAGGTTGTTAAGGGTGTTAACTTTACAGGCATCAAAGAAGTTGGTGACCCTGTAGAATGCGCAATTGAATACAATAAGCAGGGCGCTGATGAACTTGTATTCTATGATATTACAGCTTCCCACGAGGGCAGAGGTGTAATGCTTGACGTTGTAAAAAGAACAGCAGAAAATGTTTTTGTACCTCTTTGTGTAGGCGGCGGAATTTCAACAATCGAAGATTTCCGTGATACACTCCGTGCAGGCGCAGACAAGGTTTCCATTAACTCTCAGGCTGTTAAGAATCCGTCACTTATTTCCGAAGCTGCTGAAATTTTCGGAAGTCAGTGCGTTGTTGTAGGTATCGACGCAAAGCGTGACGGTAAAGGCGGTTACGCAGTTTATATCAATGGCGGAAGAATTGATATGGGTCTGCAGCTTGGTGATTGGGTAAAGGAAATTGAACAGCGTGGTGCAGGTGAAATCTGCCTTAATTCAATTGACGCAGATGGCACTAAGGCTGGTTTTGATATTGAAATGCTTAACTATGTTTGTGAACGTGTTTCAATTCCTGTTATCGCAAGCGGTGGATGTGGCAAGCTTTCTCACTTTACAGATGTGCTTCAGCAGACGAATTCTTCTGCAGCACTTGCAGCGTCATTGTTCCACTTCAAAGAGCTTACAGTAGGCGAAGTAAAGCAGGAACTCAACAAGCATAACATTCCCGTAAGAATGTATTGATGAAAGGAATAATAAAATGGCAAATAAAAAGACAAACGGTTTCCCATTTGCCTTTTTATTTATTAGTATTTTAATGATTGGTTGT
>CALATN010000036.1 GCA_937891895.1 uncultured Clostridia bacterium | reverse complement strand
AACACTCGATGCGGTAACTCCTCCAGTTCCTCCTCATTTCCACAAATCGGCATAAAGCGAAATGCGATATTTCTCTTAATATGATGTTCTTCAACGAATTCCTTATTGAACTCCCTGACTTCCTTCCCCATGATAGTTCCTCCTTAGAAAACAGAATTAACCATCCCAAAATGGAGATGCATGAGTTATTTGCTGAAAGTTTATTTCAGATGATAATGGATGAAAAATAAAATAATAGAAGAACCGGAATTATTTTACAACGCTGCAGGACGAATGTTCTGCGGCGTTGTGTCTATATATAATAAGCAAATAATTTACAGTAACAAGGTATTTTTCACTTCCTACTTGATTTTCTTGCCGTTACAGGATATATCAATATCAAATCACGATTTACTAAATCACGATTAGATAAACGAGGTGAGATATATGTTCATAGGAAGAGAAGCTGAATTACAATTTCTGAATGACCGCTACAACAGCAACAAGGGCGAGCTTATAGTTCTTTACGGCCGCAGACGTGTGGGCAAAACTGAAACATTACGACAGTTCTGCAAGGGTAAGCCGCATCTTTTTTTCTCCTGTCGCGAATGTACTGACAAGCTCCAGCTCAAAACATTCTCCGAAAAACTCTTAAAGGAAAATATCCCTGCAAGTGCATATATATCAGAGTTTTCCGATTGGGATAAGGCAATCCGCAGTATAATAGAGCTGCCTTACGGCGACAAGAAAAAGCTGGTTGTTATTGATGAATTCCCCTATATGTGCAAAGGTAATGAAAGTATTCCCTCAATTTTGCAGAATTTGTGGGACGAAACCCTCAAAGACGAAAACATAATGCTTGTTCTCTGTGGCAGTGCTATGAGCTTTATTGAAAAGGAACTGCTTGCCGAGAAAAATCCACTTTACGGACGTGCAACAGGCATATACAAGATGACCGAAATGGGATTTTACGACGCAGTAAAATTCTTTCCCGACTACTCTGCAAGAGATAAGGTCATCGCATATTCCGTTCTTGGCGGCATACCCCATTATTTGCAACAATTTGATAACAGCAGAACACTTGAAGAAAATATCAAGAAAAGCATTCTCACAAAAGGTAGTGCCCTATACAGCGAGGTCGAGTTCCTGTTAAGACAGGAGCTGCGTGAAACTCCCGTTTACAACTCCATTATTGAGGCAGTCGCCCTCGGAAATACAAAGCTGAATGATATAAGCGTAAAATCGCTTATTGATGACACATCGAAAACCAGCGTGTATCTGAAAAATCTCATTGAGCTGGGAATAGTCGAGCGTGAATTTTCCGTATCGGAAAGCACAAAGGAGAAAGCCAACACAAACAGAGGCTTGTACCGAATTACCGACAATTTCTTCCGTTTCTGGTATGCCTTTGTGTTCACAAATATATCCGAGCTTGAAGGCGGAGATGTTGACGGCGTTTATAAATATTCCGTTGAGCCGTTGCTCCACGAATTCGCGGCAATGTCCTTTGAAGATGTCTGCCGTGAATATGTGAGAGAATTACAGAAAGCAGGCGAACTGCCGTTCAGATACTCGAAGATGGGCAGATGGTGGGGCAAGACAACTGTACGAAGAAAGGAAAATCAGACCGAGCTTGCCGACACCGAGATTGACCTGCTGGCGATTTCAAAGCAGTCTGACAAATATCTTGTGGGAGAGTGTAAGTTTAAGGGCAAGTCGTTCAGATATTCCGAGTATCTCGATGCCGCCGCAAAGCTGGCATCGTATAAGGACAAGGCGGAGTTTTATTATTATCTATTCTCCGAGAGTGGTTTTGATGAGAATATAATCAAGACAGCAGAGAGCGACAACCGTATTGTATTGTGCGATTTGGATGAAATTGTAGGGTATAAATAAAATTACAGGGATAACTTGAGTGTTATCCTTGTTGTATTATACTATACATTTTAATACAATAAATATTACAGTAACCGCCGTATAAACCCAGATTCCTCGATTTGTAAAAACTGCTTTTATATCTTCTTTACCGAAAAGATGTGCTTTGCCGTCAACAGATATTTTCTTTTTATTGACAATAAACAGGACTGCTCCAACAATAGCACATACCATCATTAGCATTGAATACATTCCTGCAAGCTCCATAGATATACCCGAAAGGAACTGAACCATTATACTGCCAAAGAAATTCGATAATGCGTGCATTACAACAACAAGAATGAAATTTCCTGTTTTTGCGTAAAGATATGACCAGATAAGTCCCAGTATAAATGTATATACAATCTGCGGCAATCCTAACGATACCCCGTGAACTATGGAAAAACAGAATGCCGATACAAGGATAAAAAAGCCTTCGCCGTATTTATGTAATTTATCAGACAAAAGCTTTCGGAAAACAAATTCTTCAATAACAGGGTTGAATATAAGCAACATAAACAATGAGTAAGGCGATAATGCATCAATATTATTCGATTGCTCGGACTGAACTGCTAACGATGAAATATTTACCAGTAATGATAAAATCATTATTGCGGTAAATTGCAATAAAAAACACACAGCAACCGTTTTTTTCGATATCTTTTCCTTATTTATTTTCTGACTCGGTATAGCTTTTATGATGAACATATAAACAGCGAGCCCTAATCCATACAGACTTACCAGTCCGATAATCGTATTTGCAAATTTCGGTATATCAATCATATTGCTTATCATAACGGAATAACACCAGTAAATTCCAAACATAGCACCTATACCGAGTGCTGCTTTATTAAGTGCAGTTTTCTTAAGCATTGTTATACTCCTTATTCTGATACTCTTTAAGTTTTTTCGTATATTCCTTGCCCTTTATGCGGTGTTCAATTTCAAATAATAGTACAGAAAGTAATCCACATCCTAAAAATATACCGATAAATTTCAGATACACGCTTATGCTCTGATACTCTGTAATCCATTGAAAAATCACAGCACACAGAAATGTAATGGCCGCAAAAGGAGCAATAAACAGGCTTACTCTTTTTATGTCCGAAAGCTGTTTGAATACGCATTTTCCAAATGCGAACTCCATCAGCACTCCGCCTATCACTGCAAGTATGAACAGCTCAAAAAATCTCATAATCGGCATAGTTGTTACACCACGCACAGTGCTGATTATGGCAAAAATCAAACACATAACGGCATAGGTACTTGCTATCTGACCTATTGAATTTTTCAGAAATATTTTCATAGCCTTTTACCTCCGATACCTAATTTTTCTTTCAAAAGCGGCGAATACTGACGGGATATATACAGCTTTTCACCATTCTCCATTGTCGCAAGTATTTTCCCGCCGAAATCTGGTTTCAGCGAATCAATCTTTTTCAGATTCACAATAGTTGATTTTGAAACCCTCATCATATCTGTGAATTGATATTTTTCTTCAATCTCATAAAGTTTTAAATTCGACTCGTAAACCTCGCTGTATGTATAGCAGAAAGTCTTTCTGTCCACAGATTCAATATACAGTATATCGTGAATGTCAAGGCTATGAATCTGCCCGTCGCAGCTTGCCATAATGTTATTGTCTATTTCGTCAAGATGAGTTACAAAATCTATGAGCTTATCAACCTTTATATCCTTTTCCTTGTATTCAATCGTTACCTGTGTTTGCTTTATCTTAATATCTTCTATCAGTTTTAGTATCATTGTTCAGCCCCCTTATGCCACAATTATAGCAAACAATTTTTTATCTTTCAAGATGTAATAACACAAGCTGCGTTTTAGGCAACATAAGTTGCAATCATCACATATAACAATAATACCGTACCTGTAATCAGATACGGTATTATAACTTTGATAAATGTATTACTCCCCATTCCCCGTCAACATAAAATCATAGCTGACATTGAAAGTCTCGGAAATCCTCATAAGGTCTGAAAAATTCAGACCTTTTTTCTTTTCTGCTGGCATTACCAAGTCGTACAGGTCACGGATTTTCTTTTCAGATAGGTTAATATCAATCAGCTTATCCATTGTGATATTCTTCTTGGCAAGGTTGGAAATGATGATGGACGATATTCTGACCTGAAGATAGCGGTATGCAGCATTGCCTGCGAGCTTTTCAAGAATGTTCAATATGCAGTCTTTATCGGGAATGGCGGAGCTTGTCTTGCCGTCATCGGCGCCCTCAACTGCTAAATCAGCAGGCACAAGGTACTCAACCGAGCAGTTCATATATGCAGCTATCCTGTTGAGGTCGGCGTAAGAAATCGTCGTGCCCGAATACATACTCGCTATATGGTCGGGGTGAGCCGCAAGCACATTATACACTTTCTTGATAGAATTGCCGTCATCAGTTATTACCATTTTGTTGGCTGGCTCGTCATCTTCGAAGAAATAATCTACGGGAACATTGAAATACTCCGCTAACTTTGCAAGAATATCAGAATTAACAGTAGCTCCCTCTGACCATTTCTTCAGATTGCCCGTGCTGAACCCCAAAGACTTAATTAACGGTGTCGGTTTTACATTATGCTCTTTGCATATCTTTAAAAATTGGGTATAAAACATAAAATTCTCCTATATAAATTGTGCATTTGAACAAAAAGAACCCGTGAGTATTGACAAATGCACTTGAGTGCATTATAATTCATTATAGAACATTTGGAATGTTCTATAATGAATTTATCTTGTATTTTTTACTCATATAATTCATTATATCACACAAAATCAACAAATGCAAGGAGGAAATGAAATGAATTATGTAGAACACCCTAAATTCACAGGTCGAAATGTACCTATCACCGAAATCGCCCGTGCAACAGGCAAAAATCCGCAGTTTATCCGCATCGGCTTACAGCGTGGCATACTTCCTTTCGGGGTTGCGATGAAGAACGAAGGTTCTTCTGAATACACCTATTACTGCTCCGATAAGCTGGTGTGGGAGGCAACAGGCTATTTCAACGACAAGGCGGCTCTCAATGAGTAAAACTCCGCTCACCCTTATAAATATGAGTGATGTGGAGTCCGTTCCTGTCAAATGGCTGTGGAAACCGTACATACCTCTCGGAAAAATCACGATAATTCAAGGCGATCCGGGCGAGGGCAAAACAACTCTCGCCCTCGCTATCGCCGCCGCACTCACCCGTGGAGATATGCTCCCAGGAGATACAAACAGCCGAGAGCCTGTAAATATCATCTATCAGACCGCAGAGGACGGACTTGCCGACACCATTAAACCGAGATTGGAGGCTGTTAATGCGGATTGTAGCCACATTCTCGTTATTGACGAAAGCAAAGAGGAGCTTTCTATGAACGATGAGCGTATCGAGGAGGCTATAAAGCAGACTAATGCAAAGCTGGTTATTCTCGACCCCATTCAAGCCTATCTTGGTGCGAATGTGGATATGCACCGAGCCAACGAGATACGTCCTGTAATGTCACACTTGGGAAGAATAGCGGAAAACTACGGCTGTGCTGTTGTTCTCATCGGACATCTGAATAAAAGCGCAGGACAGAAATGTGCATACCGAGGTTTAGGCTCAATAGATATTCCTGCGGTGGCAAGAAGTATGCTGATTGTGGGTAAGATGAAAAACGAGCCGACAAAGCGTGTTATGAGCCACGCCAAAAGCAGCCTTGCTCCCACGGGGCAGTCGCTTATGTTCGGAATAAACGAAAGCTCCGCTCTCGAATGGCGTGGAGCAATAGACATCACCGCAGACCAGTTTTTAGAGGACGGCGGCACAAGTATCAGCAAACTGGAAACAGCAAAGGACTTTTTGCTTGATATACTTGCTGACGGCGAAAAAAGCCAAAAGGAGATACTGGGTGCAGCAGCGGAAATGGATTTCAGCAAGCGAACGCTTGACGAGGCAAAAAAAGCTCTCGCCGTAACCTCATTCAAGGTCGGCGAGAGCTGGTATTGGAAATTATCGGAATGAACATTGCAAGGTTGCAAGATTGCAATGACTGTGCTTTGCAACCTTGAAAATGTAGCGGCGGTGTCTAAATAACCGTCACAACCGTCACCAGCCGTCACGCAAATCATAAAATCAATTCAAAATATAGTTCGGCTCGCTCATTATCATTGTATTTTTCTGTTTCCACAAAACCGTTAGTTCGATATAGGTGTTGAGCTGCAGAAAACTGCTTTCGAGTATCCAAACATATTTTACTATATTGTTGCTCTTTCGCATAATCAATGGCATAATTCAAAAGTAGTTTTCCATACCCTTTTCCTTGCTGTTCGGGTAATACGAACATACGTTTAAGTTCAACAACCTTATTTTCGGCATCAATTATGCGTATAGCAACTGTACCGATAAGAGTATCGTTATCATATAGACACCAAAAGCAACCGTCTTGCATATAATGCTGTTCTACATTTGCAATATCTATGTGTCTATCTTTTGGTGAATATGGTATACCAACAGCGGAAAAGCACTTATCAAAAAAACTATCTACTGCTCGTTGCATATCAGATTTGAAAACTAAAATATCCATTAGCATACCTCCATATAACTCATTATATTTTCAACTATTATACCACACCCACCCACAAAATTCAATACGAAAGGACTAATAATTATGACCAAACTCAAACAAAACATAACCACCGAAGAACAGGAACTTATTCATAACCCCATAGGTCGCTGGGGCGAGGCTTGGCAGAAATATATGAAAGAAAACTGCACTCCCGATGAAATCTCGACAAATTTCAAGGACAACGAATTTGATGAACTTGCCCGACGGATTGACAGCGAGGCTTGGGAAATGTGGGAGCTGCTCCGCAGACAGTACGCCCAGAAAAATCCCCGACCAACTACATTCAACGAAATCGTATCGTGGGAGAAAATGCGTTCTCTCACGGTTGAACACGAGGTAATGGAGCAGATTGTTCTGCGAATCAGAATGCCCGTTTAGGAGGAAGATTGCAAACCACAGTCATTGCAATCTTGCAATGTTGCAACCTTGATGATTCCAGCAAGTCGCAAAGGGAGTGCAGAGGGAACGTCTGCCCCTCGGAGAGCCCCTGTATCTGTGATATGAAAGCAAGGCTGGAATGTCACAGATACTATGGAGTTATCTATGACAAGTCATAGATAAAAAACTGCTGTGGCGAAAAAGAAAGGAGACCGAAAATGACAAAGACCGTTTCATTCTGTCAAGGCAAAGGGAGCCTCTCCCACAACAACAGAACATTCAGACCGAAGAACGTGGACAGCTCCAAAAGCTGTAATAATATCACCTTTGTAAAAATGCCTATCGAGCAGGCTTATGAAAATTGCTTTGCAAAGGCGGTCGAACGATACAACGCAAGGCAGAAAAGAGCTGACCGCAGAATTAAAGACGGATATTTCCGTTATGCGTTTTCACACGCACCCTGCAACAATGTGATTGTTGCGGCTGACAAAAGAAAGAGCTTTTATGAGGATATTGTTCAGATTGGCTGTAAGAACGATACAGGCACAGGCTCGCCCGATGCTGAAATAGCCGCCGAGTGCCTTACCGAATATATTGAGGGCTTTTTAAAACGCAACCCGAATTTCTATGTATTCAATGCCGTTCTGCATAATGACGAGGCAACCCCGCACCTACATATCGATTACATTCCCATCGGGCATTACAAGCGTGGTGTAGACACGCAGAACGGTCTTGCACAGGCTTTAAAGGAAATGGGACACGGCGACGGCGAAAACGCTATAAGCCGTTGGAGAGCCGCAGAGGTGAAGATTTTAATCGAAATCTGCAACAGGCACGGCATTGAAATATCCGAACCGCAGAAATCCCGTGGCAGTCTGACCGTTGAGCAATACAAAGAGTACGCCGAGGCAAAAGAACAAGCCGAGGATATGAAACAGCAGGTCGCACGGTTGGAAGAACAGGCGAAAAATGCTGATAGGCTGTTACATCATCGTGAGGAGCTGCGAACACAAGTCGAGGAAATTATCGACAGCCTTGACGAACAGTATCAAGAGAAAACTGCTGTAATAGAACATCTGGACGAGCAGATTGCAGAAAAAACAACTGCTCTCACCGAAACGACCGCCGAGCTTAAAACGAGTGTAAGCAAAGTAACGAAAATCAAGAGGATTGATGAAATAGAAACTGGAAAGACTGTTCTTGGTGGCAAGATAACGATGTCGAGGGAAGATTACGGAACTCTGACCGACCTTGCAAAGAAACAGCTTGCCACCGAGAAAAAGGAAAGCGAGCTTAACGCCGAGATTACAAAGCTGAAAGAAGAAAACAGGAAATCTACCGAAAAGAATGACGCCCTCACGCAAGAGATACGCTCCCTGTATCCGCTTAAAGCTGCTCTGCGTAATGCTGAGCGTGAGCGTGACAGCTTTAAAGCTAAATTCCAGAGGGTTATGGAGTTTATCGAGAGCTTGAAACTTACCCAAAAGCTGCAGGAGTTCTTACAGCCTGTAAGGAGAGGGGTAAGGCGGTGAGATTTTCTTTTCTGATTTGTGTAGAGGAGGTTGATTATGAGATTAGCGAACGGCGTTGGCTCTGTATATAAATTGTCGGGCAACCGAAGAAATCCGTACATAGTACGAAAAACAGTAGGTTGGGATATTGACGAAGAAACAGGCAAAGCGAAACAGCTATATATCACCATCGGTTACGCTCCTACAAGAGCAAAGGGCATTGAAATGCTTATGGATTACAACAAAAATCCATACGATGTGGATGCAAGTAAGGTTACATTTGCAGAAGTGTATGAGAAATGGTCTGCCGAGAAATACCCCACAATATCTGCCTCAAATATAAAAGGCTATCAAGCCTCATATAAATGCTGCACCGCTATTCACGGCAGAATAATCAAAGAGCTAAAACTGATAGACCTGCAAGGAGTTATTGATACCTGTGGCAAAAATTACCCTACCCTGCGTAAGCTGCGTGTTCTGCTCAATCAGATGTACGAATACGCTATGAAATATGAAATCTGCAACAGGGACTATTCACAGCATATTGACATCGCAAAATACAAGGATAAAAACCCGAACAAAATCGACCGTTCTCCTTTCAGCAAGGAAGAAATCGAGGCTCTCTGGGTACAGGAAAAGAACATTTATGCACAGATTGTCCTTATGCTGATATACAGCGGCGTCCGTGTTTCAGAACTGCTTGACCTAAAACGTGAGAATGTTCATATTGACGAGCATTATTTCAATGTAGTTGAAAGCAAGACTGACAACGGCATACGAGCTGTTCCTATTGCAGACAAGACATATCCGTTTTTCAGAAAATGGTACGATGATGGCTTTGAATATCTACTCCACACACCTGAAGGCGAGCATTTTACTTACCGAAACTATTATGACAGCTACTGGACACCTGTAATGGAGCTGATAGACGCTGCTCACAAACCGCACGATACCCGTCACACTTGTATATCAATGCTGACAGAAAAAGAGGTTTCGCCTACCCTCATAAAGAAAATCGTGGGTCATTCGGGAGCAATGACGCTGACCGAGAGAGTTTATACTCACATCAATGTGCAGGAGCTGTTGGGAGCGATAAACAAGATTTAGGCATAAAAAATCCGCTGGCAGAAAAATCTGTCGGCGGATTTTGGCATAAAAACAAGGCACTCACCTTACGATGAATGCCTTGAAATTTGTTAGTTGCTTGTTAGTTATGTGTTAGTTGTAAGTTTGATTTCGCTGTATTTCAAGCAATTCCACACTGATACAAACACGATAACAATGCGGTTTGTGAGTTCCCAAAAGGGATAAGGGTTATCTCTTGGAGAACTGAGGAGCGCGACGAGCAGCCTTGAGACCGTACTTCTTTCTTTCCTTCATTCTTGGGTCACGTGTGAGGAAGCCAGCCTTCTTGAGAACTGGACGAAGCTCAGCGTTAACCTGGAGAAGAGCTCTGG
>CALATN010000035.1 GCA_937891895.1 uncultured Clostridia bacterium | reverse complement strand
CCGATAGCCTTGATTAAAAGTGCAGCAACAACAGAGCTGTCAACGCCGCCTGAAAGTGCAAGAAGAACCTTCTTGTCGCCAACCTGTGCACGCACCTCGGCAATCTGTTCTTCGATAAACTTTTCAGCAAGCTCAGGTGTAGTAATTCTTGCCATTGAGTCCGGTCTTACATTACTCATAGTAAACTCTCCTTTACTCAAATTAAAAATATGAAAATATCATAACACATTCTTTCTTATTTTTCAATACCTTTTCTGCAACTTTTTTATAATTTTTTTCATTTTGTGCAACGTGAAAATCACAGATTGACGTTGTTGGTGAATTGTGGTATAATATTACCATATTAAATGGTTGAAAATTGGAAATATGAAGGATTTGAAAGTGAAAATTGCAAAAATGATATATACAGCTAATGGAGGAACTTCTATGATAACCCCAAAACCAAGTGACATTTCTTCCTGTGAAAGAGAATTGCTGGCGCACTTGAAAGGACGTCCCGGGGCATATCTTGGTAAAACAGAGCTATCACGATTTGTTCATTGGGTACACGGCTATGATTGTGCAGTTAGGGCTGCAAATTTATCAGAACACAACATATTGCCCGAAGGTCTGCAAGAATTTGTAGCAATGAAATATCTTGGAAAAACTCAAACCGCAAAAGGTTGGTTTACTCTAATACTTGAAACCGAACCCGATGAGGAAAAAGCGTTTTGGGTATTCTTTGAAATGCTGGATGAATACCTTTTAAGTCTTGACTATGAGCCAATTCTTGTATGAGATAATATAAAGGATAATCTGAAATTCTGGGGGAAAGAAAATGCCCATAATAAAAACGCTCAAAAAAATCCGTGACAACTATGTCTTAAATCAGGTAATGAAAGCCAAACTTCCCGAATTTTCCGAAAGCGAAACGGTACGTTTCCGCTACACCTTTTCCGGACGGGTACAGAAGGTAGGTTTCCGTTACGCACTGAGCGAAATGGCGAAAAGACTTGGTCTGACGGGCTGGTGCAGGAACCTTGAAAACGGCGACGTGCAGGCGGAAATTCAGGGTGCACAGGAAAAGATTGACTACCTCGTGTACTTTATGGGGACACCCTGGCGGATAAAAATCGCCAAAAAAGTTGCAGAAAAACTGGAGCTTATTTCGGACGAAAAAGGCTTTGATATTTCAAAATAACTATTGATTTACCACTTTTAAAGTGGTATAATTTATTCAGTTTTATTTTATGTAAAGGAAGATTGCTATGGACTTTTCAAAAATCAATTTCGGTGTTGACGGTGACAGCATTACCGCCTGGGACCAGTGGTCACGCTATGTTGCAGATAACCTTGGAATGGCTTCACGTCACAATGTTGCGGTAGGAAGTGCGGTCTGGTACAAGCGTATCCTTACCTCAACCGACGGAAAAACCGTTACTACACAGAATTACTGGGACGAAGATTTCGCAGGAATAAGCGACGGCTGGGAGCCGACAGATGATGTTGTTGAGCTTCAGAAGCGTGCAAACAACTGCGCTGTTGTACATATCCAGCGCTACATCCACGAGGTACACAACGGTATCGCGCCGAAGCCTGAGCTTTTCGCTTTTGCAATGGGCACAAATGATGACATAAACCACCTCGGCAACACTGAAACAGCTTTGCAGGGCAAAACACTGGATAACGTTGATTTGTTCAACGAAGCTGGTGCAATGCGTTGGTGTTTACAGAGAATTATGGAGGAATTCCCTGATGCGAGAGTATTTGTTCTTACTCCGCTTCAGACGGCAAATCCTGAACACAACCGCAAGACTGAAATCCAGATTGAAACCGTAATGAAGAAGATTGCAGGTGCAATGGGTGCGCAGGTTATCGACTGCTACAATAACTGCGGTATCTGCGAAAAGTTTGAGGTTATCGGCGGCGAGGGAAGATATCTTGCTGACGGACTTCACCCGAAGCAGAATGGTCAGAATCTTCAGGGTGCTTACGTTGCAAAGGAAATCCGCAACAATTATTTTTGATATCAAGGTATCGGGTGTAAGTCCGATACCTTTTCTTATGCGTAAACTCTACTTTAGACTTGAAATATAAGGCAGAATATGCTATAATGAACGTTAAAGCAATTTTTAGCGAAAGGAATAAAAAAATGACATATTTTCCACAGGTTATTCTTACAATCCACGACCATCACCACCACGGTGAAGGCTTCGATTTTCTTGATATATTACTGCACGCACTTCTAGATTCCGCAAAGATGCTCCCGTTTCTTTTCATTGCATTTCTGCTTATGGAACTTCTTGAGCATAAGGCAGGGGACAAGCTTGTTGATTTTCTCCGCAAATCAGGCGGAGGTCGTACAGGAAGTGCCGCAATCGGTGCGCTGTTAGGCTGTGTGCCGCAGTGCGGTTTTTCCGTAATCGCTTCGAATTTCTATGCAGGACGTGTCATCACGGCAGGTACGCTTGTTGCCGTGTTCCTGTCAACCTCTGACGAGGCCGTGCCGATACTTCTTGCGCATCCCGACAAAGCGGGTATGATATGGAAGCTCCTGGTGACAAAGGTTATCATCGCCGCTGTTGCGGGTATTGCTGTTGACCTTGTGATGAAGATGCTGAAAATAAAGACAGATGACGAGCACATCGGCGACCTCTGTGACGAGGCGGGCTGCGGCTGTGAAAATCACGGTATATGGTATTCTGCTTTGAAGCACACAATCGGTATCGGCATTTTCATCATCATTGTAAACCTTGTTCTCGGTATGGTTTTCGGACTTGTGGGCGAGGAAAACGTAAAGCATTTTCTTGAAAATATGGGTGTGTTCCAGCCTGTTGTTGCAGGTCTTGTGGGAATGATTCCGAACTGTGCGGCATCCGTGCTTATCACCGAGCTTTACGCTGAGGGGGCAATTGAGTTCGGTACAGCAATCGCGGGGCTTTGTACAGGAGCGGGTATCGGTCTTGCAATATTGTTCCGTGCAAATAAAAATATTAAGGAAAACCTTGTTATCACAGCCATTGTCTACGGCGTAGGCGTGCTGAGCGGTGTTGTGATAAACTTATTCTGATTAGGGGACGTTTCGTGTGAAAGGGATTATTGATTTCTGTAAAAAGGAATTTCTTGTTATAATAGCCACGCTTGCGGCATTGATTTCCTGCTTTTTCGTGCCTATAACAAATTTTGTTGAGTATATCAACACCGACACAATAGGTCTGCTTTTCTGCCTGATGATTGCGGTTGCGGGCTTCCGTGAGTGCAGACTTCTTTCGGTAATTTCCAGAAAGCTTCTTGGCAGCGGCACACCTATGGCAAGGCGCACGGGAACAATCCTTGTTTTCATCACATTCTTTGCATCAATGCTTTTCACAAACGACGTTGCACTGATTGCTTTCGTGCCTCTGACAGCGGCGCTTTTCAGCAAGCTCCCGTCGACAATGATTTACGTTATAACCGTACAGACTGCGGCGGCAAACCTCGGCAGTATGCTTACCCCTTTCGGCAACCTGCAGAATCTTTATCTGTACGACTTCTACAACTATACTCCCGCTGACTTTTTCGGCACGACTCTTCCAGTGTTTGCGGTAAGTGCGGTGCTTATCCTGGTACTTTGCCTGCTTATAAAAAACGTGCCCCTTGGAACGGAAAACACCGAGGAGGTTGCCCTTGAAAACAAGCGCTTCCTTGCATTTTATGTGATACTTTTCATTCTTTGTCTGCTTGCTGTTTTTGGATTTATGGACGTAATCGTGGTGTTTGCCTCGGTATGCGTTGTTGCAATAATTCTCGATATGCGTCTTTTTACAGCGGTTGACTATAGCCTGCTTCTTACTTTTGCTTCGTTTTTTGTTTTTGTTGGCAACCTGCAGAATATGCCTGCCGTAAATGAGTTTGTCACAAAGCTTGTTGAGGGTCAGGAATTTCTCGCATCAACTCTTGTAAGTCAGGTTATAAGCAACGTCCCTGCGGCATTTATGCTTTCAGGCTTCACTGACAACGGACGTGCCCTCGTCCTCGGAACAAACGTGGGCGGTCTCGGCACTCTCGTGGCAAGCCTTGCAAGTCTGATTTCCTTCCGAATCTATATGGAAACCGACGATGCAAAGCCGATAAAATATCTCGGTGTGTTCACACTTGTGAATGTTATTCTTCTGGCTATAATTTATCCTTTTACATATTATTTCGTACTCTAAGGAGGAACCGTTATGAATTACCCGTTCCGCAACAGCTCTCTCCCCATTGAAGAACGTCTTTCCGATTTGCTGGGAAGGCTCACAACAGACGAAAAAATCAATATGCTTTCTTCGCACATGGCGGCTGTACCACGTCTTGATATAGGCGAGTGGTACGTTGGCACGGAAATTGCCCGCGGCTATGTGGGAAGAAGCGACGACGAGATTTCAACCGTTACACCTCAGCCAATCGGTATGGCATCTATGTTTGACCCTGACTTGATGTATAAGCTGGGCGAAATTGCCGCTGAGGAAACACGTTACTACTATAATCAGAATCCAATCGGAAAGCTTATGGTGTGGGGTCCGACCGTTGATATGGAGCGTGACCCGCGCTGGGGACGTACCGAGGAAGCTTACGGCGAGGACCCGTTCCTGACCTGTGAAATGACAAAGGCTTACACAAAGGGACTTGCAGGCGAGGATGAATTCTACCTGAAAACCGTGCCGACCCTGAAGCATTTCTGTGCCGACAACAACGAAAAAGAAAGAGGAAGTTGTTCCGCAAACGTTGAGCCGAGAACACTTCACGAATACTATTACCGCGCATTCAAGGGCGCAATAACCGAGGGCGGCGCACATTCCATTATGGCGGCATATAATGAGCTGTCGGGTGTGCCTGCGGTAATGAATCCCGACATTCAGAATTTGCTCAAGGATGAATGGGGACTCGACTTTGTTGTTACAGACGGCGGCGACTTCTCACAGAATGTCCTCTCTCACGAAATAGTGAAAACCCACGCAGAAGCCCTTGCACTCTGCCTTAAAAACGGCGCAGACAGTATGACCGACCCTGCCGATATGGTTGCGGCGGCGGCTTACGATGCGCTGGAAAGAAAACTTATCACAGAAGCCGACATCGACAAGGCTGTTGGCAATGTTCTTTACGGACGTTTCCGCCTTGGCGAGTTTGATGAAGTGCACCCATACAAGGATATGGGCAAATCAGTTGATACAGAGGAATTCCGTGCGGTAAACCGTGAAGCGGCAATGAAGCAGATGTGTCTGCTGAAAAATGACGGACTGCTTCCTGTTGCAAAGGGGAAGAAAATCGCTCTTACAGGTCCTATTGCCGACGAGAATTACTGCGACTGGTACACAGGCAGAACAAGCTACCAAATCAGCATAAAGCAGGGTCTTGAAGCCGAGTACGGCAAGGAAAACATCCTCTTTGACAACGGCTACGATATTGCCGACTACACCGCCATTCAACCCGAGTTTGGCACGATGGCAGACTTTGAGGAGCTTGTTTCCAAGGCAAAAGAGAGAGGCATCGGCATTGTGATGGATCTCGTTATCAATCACACCTCCGACGAGCATGAGTGGTTTGTGGAGGGCTTACAGGACAAAAATTCTAAATACCGGGATTATTATTTCT
>CALATN010000034.1 GCA_937891895.1 uncultured Clostridia bacterium | reverse complement strand
ATTATTCCAAAAAAGGTATAAGATTGACGGTTGATTCAGAGATTCAGCGTATATCTGAAAATGCCTTACACCTTTACGGTGTGGAAAAGGGTGCGGCTGTGGTTCTTGATGCGGAAACAGGGGAGATAAAGGCTATGGCAAGTGCTCCTGTTTTCAATCAGAACGATATTGGCGAATCTCTTGAAGATGAAAATTCACCTTTTCTCAACGCTTACAGCGTAGGTTCTGTGTTCAAGCTGGTTGTGGCACTGACGGCTATAAAGGAGGGTAAAGAAGATTTTACAAGCTACTGTAACGGCAGTCTTGAAATAAGCGGAACTCGCTTTGCCTGCTCTGATTCTTCATCACACGGACAAATGAATCTCAGAAAGGCCTTTGCCTATTCCTGCAACACGTATTTTATACGTCTTGCATTGGAGCTGGGCAGTGAAAAAATATTGAGAACTGCGGAAAACTTAGGCTTCGGCAAATCTTTTTTACTTGCTGACGGTTTCTACTCATCTGCAGGAAAGCTTCCCGATTTATCAGAGGTGATGACTGACGGAATGCTGGCAAATTTATCTTTCGGACAGGGAGGACTCCTTGCGACTCCTCTGCAGGTGGCATCCTGTTATTCTGCGGTGGCAAACGGAGGTGAATATATTTCTCCTAAGCTTGTGATTTCTGCCGTGGATTCTGACGGAAGTGAAGAGCGAATGAAGGACAGTCAGTATAAATACAGGGCTTTTTCAAGCGAAGAATCAGAGAAAATGAAAGAACTGCTGATAAATAATTTCAAAGAGGGGACTTGCGTTTCTGCAAAACCTGATAAGTGTGTGGCAGGGGGTAAAACTTCAACTGCAGAAACAGGAATGAAGGACGAAAAAGGCAGGGAAATTCTCCATTCCTGGTTTGCCGGATTTGCTGAGTGCGGAGATGATTTTTATACAATTGTTGTGTTCAAAGAGGACGGTGTCAGCGGAGGGAAGGACTGCGGACCTGTGTTTCACGAAATTGCAGACAGGATAAGCGAGGTAAAGTGTAAATAAATATAAAATCTTTTGTATGTACTGTTGACAAATTCTTGTAATATGATAAAATGTACGATTAATATAAAAAATATAAATTTGAAAGGTTTGGTTATTTAAAATGGACGACCCTCTTATATGGCCGCTAGTTTTACAGGTTGTACTGATTTTCCTTAATGCAGTTTTTGCGAGTGCGGAAATAGCAGTAATCTCATTCAATTCCAACAAGCTGTCACAAATGGCAAAGGACGGAAATAAAAAAGCCAAAAGGCTTATGAAGCTTACTGACCCGCCTGCAAAGTTCCTGTCAACAATTCAGGTTGCTATCACACTTTCGGGATTCTTAGGAAGTGCGTTTGCTGCCGATACCTTCTCGGAAAGACTTGTCAACTGGGCAAAACAGTTCAATCTTCCCCTTTCTGACAAAGCACTTGATACGATTGCAGTTATACTCATAACTGTTATTCTATCTTACTTCACTCTTGTTTTCGGTGAGCTTGTTCCGAAACGTCTTGCTATGAAAAAGACAGAGAAAATGGCTTTCGGCGTTTCAGGTCTTATGACTTTCTGTGCAAAGGTTTTTGCGCCTATTGTATGGATTCTTACAAAATCTACAAACGTCATTCTCCGTCTGTTCGGTATTGACCCCAATTCAGAGGACAACGAGGTTACGGAGGAAGAAATCCGTCTTATGGTTGATGCAGGTACAGAAACAGGTGCTATCGACCTTGATGAACAGGAAATTATTACAAACGTTTTCGAGTTTGACAATATTACGGCAGGTGAAGTGGCAACTCACAGAACTGATATTTCATTCCTGTGGGCAGAGGAAAGCGATGAGGAATGGGAAGAAACCATTTTTTCAAGCCGTCATTCACTTTATCCCGTGTGCGAAGAAAGCGTTGACAATGTTATCGGTATTCTCAACACAAAGGATTATTTCCGACTCAGGGATAAATCACGCGAAAACGTGATGAAAGAGGCAGTGCGTCCTGCGTATTTTGTTCCTGAAAGCGTAAGAGCAGACGTTCTGTTTGAAAGAATGAAGCATTCACGTGACCATTTCGCAGTTGTTCTTGATGAATACGGCGGAATGACAGGCGTTGTTACAATCAATGACCTTCTTGAAGAGCTTGTTGGCGACATTGACGACGAATTTGAGGAAAAGCCCGAAGAGGAAATCAAGAAGATTGATTCCGAAACCTGGTTCATCGGCGGTGAAGCAGAGGTTGAGGATGTTGAAAAGGCTCTCGGTATTGATATTGACGATGAGTATGATAATGACACCTTCGGCGTGCTTGACGTAGCCTATGGTAAAGACGCATATTTCAGAAACGTTACGCTCCGATGGACTATCTATGATATTGATATAAACAGCGACCAGCCCTTTACGAAAATATCACAGACAGAAGTCGATACAGAACAAACCTATTTTAGTGCAAAGCACTACAACTTTACAATATTTACGATTGATAATATTCTGTATTATGCAACTAAAAATTTGGACTTTAGTAAGCCCATAAAATGACAATTTAAAGAATATATGAA
>CALATN010000033.1 GCA_937891895.1 uncultured Clostridia bacterium | reverse complement strand
ACGGAATAATCTGTATTTATAAGGAAAAGGGCTATACGTCCTTTGATGTTGTGGCAATACTCAGAAAGCTTTGCGGCACCAAGAAAATCGGGCACGGCGGCACTCTCGACCCTATGGCGGAGGGCGTGCTTCCCGTATTTGTGGGCTATGCCACAAAGGCGGTGGATTATTGCCCCGACACAAGCAAGGAATACCGTGCGGAAATGCGCTTCGGCGTTACCACCGACACACAGGATATAACAGGCAAGGTGCTTACCACCTCGGATATCCAGGTGGGAAGAAATGCCCAGTACGTGCTTGAACAGCGCTTCAAGGGCGAGCAGATGCAGCTTCCTCCCATGTACAGTGCGGTTCAGGTAAACGGCCAGCGTCTTTACGACCTTGCAAGACAGGGCGTCGAAGTAGAAAGAAAGCCCCGTCCCATCACGGTACATTCCATACAATTCGAACAGTTTGAAAATAATACGGCAACTGCGGTCATTTCCTGCTCAAAGGGCACTTATATCCGCACCCTGATTCATGATATGGGTCAGGTAACGGGAGCAGGCGCAGTTATGACGGCTCTCACAAGAACACGTTCCGGCAATTTCACCCTGAAGGACTGTTACAGACTTTCAGACGTCAAGGAAGCCTACGAAAAGGGCGGTACCGAGGCAGTGAAAAAGCTGCTGATGCCTGTGGAGTGGATTTACAAGAGCTTTCCACGTGCTTTACTGGACGAGGAGCAGACAAGACTTTTCAGCAACGGCGTTGTGCTTGACGCAAAGCGTGTGGCTTTTGAAGCGGAGGGCGCAGAAAAGTACCGTGTTGTAAGTCCCGACGGCGAGCTTCTTGCTCTGGCTGAAATCGGAGAAAACAAGGAGCTTAACGTAATCCAGCGCTTCAAGGTGTTCCGTGAGAAGATAAAGAGCGCAAGCGAAGAGCCGCTGGTAGAGCCGAAGAACGGACTGCGTGACATTTCCGACTTAAAAGGAGTAACATTATCGTGACAGCGAAAAACAGACCGTCGGCAGTAGCTCTGGGCTTTTTCGACGGACTACATCTGGGACATATCGAGGTTATAAAGCGTGCGCTCCTGAAGGACGGACTCTGTTCGGTTGTCTTTACCTTCAACGACAAGACCAGCTTACCCAAATTCAGCGGAAAGAAAGGCCACTGCATAATCACCCACGAGCAGAAGACCGAAATTTTCGGCGGTCTGGGCGTGGAAAGGGTGTATGCACCCGATTTCAGTGACGTAAAGGACTATACCGCCCGTGAATTTGTGGAAAGAATACTCAGGGACGAGCTGAACGCTTCATTTGTTGTCTGCGGTTATGACTTCCGCTTCGGAAAAGGCGGCGAGGGCAACCCGGAAACGCTGAAGCAGCTTTGCAGCGAGTATGGTATGGAGTGCGAGGTTGTGCCCGCTGTTGAGGTGGACGGCGTTACCGTCAGTTCAACCGCAATCCGTGAAATGATTACAAAGGGCGATATAGAAACAGCAAACCGTTTTCTCGGTTACGAGCTGTCCTATAAGCTTCCTGTGACACAGGGCAGCAAAATAGGAAGAACCATCGGTTTTCCCACAATCAATCAGAAAATACCCGATTATATGGTAAAGCCGAAGAACGGCGTGTATAAAAGCTGGACTATCGTTGACGGCAGAACCTACCGCAGTATAACCAACATCGGCGTAAAGCCCACCGTGGACTATAGGGGCGGAGCCGTTATGGAAACCCATATAAACGGCTACGACGGCAATCTCTACGGTCAGACCGTAAGAGTTGCCCTTCGTGAATTCATACGTGACGAGAAGAAATTCGCAGGACTTGAAGAGCTGAAGCAGCAGATTGAAGCGGACAAGGCGAAATCATAAAGCTCACAGCATAAATTCATAAGCTATTCACTTAAATTTCACGGCAGGACTGTAAAATTTACTTTTGGCAGAATATTACACATAAACGATCCTCACAGAAAGGGGATAGAATAAAAACAATGATTGAAGTTAAAAATCTTACGAAAAGCTACGGCAGTAAAAAGGCCGTAAACGACATTTCGTTCACAGCGGAGGGCGGTCAGGTGCTGGGCTTCCTCGGACCTAACGGTGCAGGAAAATCCACCACCATGAATATCCTTACGGGATACCTTTCCTCCACAGAGGGACAGGCGTTCATTGACGGAATCGACATTCTGGAAGACCCTATCAAGGCTAAGAAGCTTATAGGCTATCTCCCTGAACAGCCTCCCCTTTATTTTGACATGACAGTAAACGAGTATCTTGATTTCGTGTACGGCCTCAAGGGCTGCAAGCTTCCCAAGAAGTCGCACCTTGATGAAATCTGCGAAATCGTCAAGATTACCGACGTAAGAAAGCGCCTTATCAAGAACCTTTCCAAGGGCTACAAGCAGCGCGTGGGCCTGGCGCAGGCGATCCTGGGCGATCCCGAGACCATCATTCTCGATGAGCCCACCGCCGTTCTGACCCCTCAGGAGACCGAGAAGCTGTTTGCTATCCTCCGCAAGATGAAAGAGCAAGGTTGTGCGATCATCATCATCACGCATAAATTACAGGAAGTCCTCTCGATTTCCGATCGTGTCACGCTTTTAAGAAAAGGCAAGAGCGTTGGCACCGTTATCACGAAAGAAACGACACCGCAGCAGCTGACAGAGCTCATCGTCGGTCATGCGGTCGAATTAAAAATAGAAAGACCCGCTGTTGAAAACAGCGAAACCATGCTCAAGATCGTTGACCTGACTGTCAGAAAATCTGATGGCGGTCTTGCGATCAACGATATTTCCTTTGAACTCAATCGCGG
>CALATN010000032.1 GCA_937891895.1 uncultured Clostridia bacterium | reverse complement strand
TTCATTATACAATCCTTTCCGAAAAAATCAAGTATTTTGGCATTCATCGTTCACAAAATGCTGAAAAATCTCAGAAAAGCAGCGCCAAATATTTTTTATTTTTTTTACACTTCTTCGTTTTTTGTGCAATTTTACTGAGCCGTTCTGTATTTTTATCTGCATAATTGTGGTTAAACCCAATTGACGTTGAATATTATTCGAGCTATAATGCAATCATTCCAAACGCCCCCTGACCAAGGGCAAACGAAAAGGAGACCTGAAAATGAAAATTGCAATCGCATGTGACCACGGCGGTTATCAGTTAAAGCTTGAGCTAATGAAATATCTTGACAGCAACGGCTTTGAATATACTGATATGGGCTGTGACGGAGAAGCGGTTGACTATCCCGATATTGCCGAAAAGGTCTGCAAAAAGGTTCTGGAAACAGAAGAAAACAAAGGAATTCTCCTTTGTGGTACTGGTATCGGTATTTCAATGGCAGCCAACAAGATAAAGGGTATCCGTGCAGCACTCTGTGCAGACTGGTTTTCAGCGAAGTTCACAAGACTTCACAACGACGCAAACGTAATCTGCATGGGAGGACGCACAACAGGTGCCGGCTCGGCAGTTGAAATGCTGGACGTATTTTTACACACTGAATTTGAGGGCGGCAGACACGCTGTCCGCATTAATAAAATCAAGAAACTGGAGGACTGAAATATGTCAAACGAAAAGCTTCACATCTTAAATCATCCCCTTTTACAGCACAAGGTAACTCTTCTGCGTGATAAGAACACAGGTTCAAAGGAATTCAGAGAGCTTGTTTCCGAAGTTGCTATGCTCATGACTTACGAGGCAACAAGAGATCTTCCCTTAAAGGCTGTTAAGGTTCAGACCCCCATTGCTATCGCAAATTCCAATGTGATTTCAGGCCGTAAGATTGCGTTTATCCCCGTACTTCGTGCAGGTCTTGGCATGGTTGAAGGCGCTGTTGCACTTGTTCCTGCTGCCAAGGTTGGTCATATCGGTATCTGCCGTGACGAAAACTCCAAGGACGGCGATGTTTCCGTATATTACAGCAAGCTCCCCTTTGATATCAACGAACGTGATGTTATCATTATGGACCTTATGCTCGGTACAGGCGCTACTGCTTTAAAGGCTATCGAAAAGGTAAAGGAAGCAGGCGCACATTCCATCAAGCTTATGACAGTTATCACCTGCCCTGAAGGAGTTGAAGCTGTTCAGGCAAAGTACCCCGATGTAGACATCTACTGCGGCGCACTTGATGAAAGACTCAATGAAGATTTATACATTGTTCCCGGCTTCGGTGACGGTGGCGACAGAATCTTCGGTACTAAGTAAAGTATATTTTATGGGCGGCGGACGGTAAAAGCGTCCGCCGCTTTTCATAAGGAGAGGACAAATGAAAAAGAAGTTTTTAGTGTATGATAAGCACGGCAAGAACGTAACCGACGAAAAGGACTGGTTCACAGATAAGAATGGTGAGCTTTATTATCTCAGCTCGACAGATAAGCTCGTTAAGGTTGACCCCGATTATTACCACGTTGCGTAGGTATCAAGGGTAAGAGCAAGTGAGTACCCTCTTGGTTTCTGAGGATAACGAAAGGAAGATAGATATGGAGCTTATAGTTTCTATTTGTGCTAAAGGTCACAGTGACGAGATAATGAACGCTGCCCGCGAGGCGGGTGCGCGCGG
>CALATN010000031.1 GCA_937891895.1 uncultured Clostridia bacterium | reverse complement strand
TTACAAAATAGCTAGTTGCCTTGAAATGATTGCCAAGCTCGACAATGGTCAGGAAGTAAGCGATAAGATTGCTGATGAAATCTGGGAAGAAAAGGGTATCTATCCTGTTCTCGGAAACGACAACGGTTATAAGGAAGCTGAATTCGAGAAGCTCTGCAGATATGTAGACGCTGCAACAGCTGAAAGAATTCAGAAATTCAATTTTGATAATACACTCAAGGAAGTTGATCGTGCTACATATCAGGCTATGGAAGCACTTATTCATAACCTCAATACAATGAATAGCCGTGCAGGTGCACAGGTTCCGTTCAGCTCAATCAACTATGGTCTTGATACATCTCTTGAAGGAAGAATGGTAATCAAGAACGTCCTTCTTGCTCACGAGGCAGGCCTCGGAAACGGTGAAACCCCGATTTTCCCGATCCATATCTTCAAGATCAAGGAAGGCATCAACTATAATCCGGAAGACCCTAACTATGATATGTTCAAGCTTGCTTGCCGCGTATCTGCAAAGCGTCTGTTCCCGAACTTCTCCTTTATTGATGCACCATATAACCTCAAGTACTACAAGCCTGGCGATTACAACACAGAAGTTGCATACATGGGTTGCCGTACAAGAGTTATCGGTAACGCTTATGACCCATCCCGTGAAATTGTAACAGGAAGAGGTAACCTCAGCTTTACTTCTGTCAACCTTCCACGTCTTGCAATTAAAGCAAATCACGACGTTGACGCATTCTTCAAGAGCCTTGATGAAACAATCGACCTTGTATGCGAACAGCTTATGGCAAGATACAAGATTCAGGCTCAGAAATGCGTAAGAAATTACCCATTTCTTATGGGTCAGGGTATCTGGATTGATTCCGATAAGCTTGGTCCGAATGACCAGGTAGGCGAAGTTCTCAAGCACGGTACACTCTCAATGGGCTTTATCGGACTTGCTGAATGTCTTAAGGCACTTGTTGGCAAGCACCACGGTGAAGATGAAGAGGCAAGAAAGCTTGGTCAAAGAATTATTACTCACATGCGCGAAAGAATGGATGCTGAAACAAAGCGTTCAGGTATGAACTATACACTTCTTGCAACACCTGCAGAAGGCCTGTCAGGCAGATTTATCCGTATGGACAGGAAGCTTTTCGGCGAAATTGAAGGCGTAACAAACAGAGATTATTATACTAACTCTTTCCACGTGCCTGTATATTATCCAATCAATGCATTTGACAAAATCAAGATTGAAGCACCATACCACGAGCTTACAAATGCCGGTCATATCAGCTATGTTGAACTTGACGGTGATCCCTTGAACAATCTTTCTGCGTTTGAAAAGATTGTTCGTTGTATGAAGGAATCGGGTATTGGCTATGGTTCAATCAACCATCCTGTTGACAGAGATCCGGTATGTGGATATACTGGCATCATCGGTGATACTTGTCCTAAGTGCGGACGTCACGAGGGTGATGACGGCCTTGAATTTGAACGTATCAGAAGAATTACAGGTTATCTTGTAGGTACTCTTGACAGATTCAACGATGCTAAACTCGCAGAAGTTCGTGACCGTGTTAAGCATAATGTATGAGGTCTGAACAATGTTATCTGAAAAATTAAGAATTGCGGGAACCGTCAATGATTCAATCGTTGACGGCCCCGGAATACGTTTTGCTATATTCACACAAGGCTGTCCGCATCATTGCGAAGGTTGCCATAATCCACACACCCACGATTTTGAAGCAGGTGAGCTTGTTACACTTGAAAGCTTGCTTGATAAGATTAAGAGCAATCCTCTCCTTGATGGTGTTACATACAGTGGCGGTGAACCATTCTGTCAAGCTGAACAGCTTTACGCGCTCGGCAATGAAGTGAAAAAGCTTGATATGAATATTGTAACATATACAGGATACACCTATGAGTATCTTACAGAACACGCAACCCCGCAGAATTATTACAGCGAATTGCTTTCTGTGACTGATTATCTTGTTGATGGACCTTTTGAACTTGATAAACGTGATATACTCCTTAAATTCAAGGGCAGCTCAAATCAGCGTATAATCAACGTCAAGAAAAGTCTGGCAGAAAAAAAAGTTGTTGAAGCCGAGCTTTAATACTTGAAAAAATATATGAAAAGTGTTATATTAGAATGTGTGTAATTAAATTCTGAAGGAGTGTAACCTTGAAGCATATTCGAAATATAACACTTGTTTTTTTTATGATGATTTCCATATTGTTAATGGTGTCATGTAAAGAAGATGACGGTTCAGGCTATATTTTTAAAATCAACATAGAAAATAATCCAAAAAATCTCGATGCACAAGTGGCAACAGATAAAGAGTCCATTATGATTATTACAAATATGATGGAAGGACTTATGAAAAGAGCAGATAATGGTGCAATCGTCCCTGCTGCGGCCGAAAGCTTTGAAATGTCAGAGGATGGGCTTACCTATACATTTTATTTGAAAAAAAATCAGAAATGGGATACCGTATCGGAATTTACAGCAGACGTAAAAGCTGATGATTTTGTTTTTGCATTTCAGCGAATGTTTGATAAAGATACAAAATCACCATATTTCAAAGATTTCCTTTGCATAAAGAATGCATCAGCGGTGTCTAATGATATTATGAGTGCAAATCATCTTGGAGTTAAAGCAATTGATGATTATACAGTTGAATTTACATTAGAGTATCCGTATTATGATTTTCTTACATTGTTGACCAAAACTGCCGCTATGCCTTGCAATCGTGATTTCTTTGAGTTTACTCAAGGCAAATACGGTATGTCAGCAGAAGCTACAGCATCAAACGGTGCATTTTATCTTAAGGAATGGAATTACGACCCCTATTGGGACAATAATTACATAATAATGCGGCGCAACAAAAATTATTCAGAAAATAAGTATGTGTATCCATATAGCTTGAATTTTTTTATAACAGGTGACAGCAGTGTAAATAATGCAAGCTTTTCTGAAGGAGATATTGATTGCTATGTTGAAACAGAATACAATAAAAAATTTTTCGAACAAAATAATTGTTCAGCGTATCAGACCAAAACAATTGGTTTGTTATTTAACGTAAATGCTGAATATGTCGATAATTATGAAATACGCGAAGCACTTGTGAAGTCCATAAATCGTGAAGCGTTTGTTCATGAGCTTCCTGAAAATCTTTCTGTTGCGTACGGGATAATTCCAGGAGAAGTAATGCTTCAGGGTAAAAGCTACAGAAGCTTATCGCCTGATAAGTTATTGTCATTATATGATGTAAATGCAGCGTCATTATGGCAGAATACGCTTGAAAAAAATGGGATAGCTTCTGTTGATAATCTGAAAATAACTGTATCTGACAGCTTTTCAGGAAGTGGGTCTATATATAATATTTCAGACCAGTGGCGTGAAAAACTGTTGTTGATGTCATCTGTTGAAATTGTTTCAGAAACAGAATACAAATCCAAGCTTGCTGAAAAAAATTATTCTGTAGCACTGATAGAGCTTGAAGCAGAAAATAATTCAGTATTTGACTTCTTTAAATATTTTACAGAAGGAGAGTATTCCTTTGTATTTGACAATGCAAGCTTAAAGAATGATGTAAAAACTGCGTCAATGTCAACAAGTTTGGCAGATGCGGTTGAAAAATATAGTGATATAGAAAAAACAATCCTTGATGAATATTTGTTTGTACCATTATTCTATAAAAATGAGTTTTTTATTTCAGATACATCGGCTTCAGATATCATATATCATCCGTTTATTTCATCAGCTGATTTTTCGGAAGCAAAATATTTCGATTAAAAGGGTGTGTTGTAGATGGCAGATAATAAAAAAACTACTGATAAGATTGATACAATAAAAGCAGTAGGTATAGCTTTATTAGCTATAATTATCCTGCCGATTTTTCTTAAAGCATTTAATAAAGAAGACGATATTGTTTTTACTGTCAATACATTATCAAGCGAAGAACTTGCTGGAGAATCTTATACTGAAAAAACTACATTTGATGATTCAGATATGTGGGAAACAGAAGTTCCTGAAAATACAAAAATAACCTATGGTGTTGAAATCGTGGATTCGTTGACGGAAGAGGAAATACATATTGAATTTCCAATTGATATTAACCTTGCAAACACCGAAGAATTGATGCTTATTGATGGTATTGGAACAGTAACAGCCGAAAATATAGTCAGTTATAGAAATATGTATGGCTACTTCAGCGATTATACTCAATTGTTGAATGTAGATGGAATCGGTGAAAAGAAGCTCGATAATCTTCTGAATTATATCTATATTTCAGAAGATTGGCTTGAAGTTACAACAGCTGATACCACCTTATTTATTGAAACAACAGCTTTAACTACCGCTCCAGCTACACAGAAAACAAATACAGAAACAATAACTGTTAGCAAGGAAACTACCGTGACAACGGAAGATATTGTAATAGTAAATGAAGAATTTGTAGATGAGATAGATGAAGAAACAAAGTACATAGCTGAAAATGATGAGTATGAATTTAGTAATGAAGAAACAATTGATACTCTTTATATCAATTTTCCAATAGAACTTAATACAGCTTCTGTTGATGCGTTAATGTGTATTGACGGAATAGGAGAACAAACTGCACGGAATATAGTAAATTATGCACGTCAATATGGTTTTTATAGTGTTGAGGATTTGCTGAATGTTAATGGAATAGGCAGTTTAAAGCTTGCAGCAATTATACCATATGTCTACGTAAATTCATATTTACTTCCTCCAAAGGAAGAAACATTCTATCAGAAAAGTGAAGTGTTTACAGAAACGGAGATTTTTAAAGTAAATGTTAATACTTGTGGACAAAGTGAGCTTATGCAGCTGCCTGGAATTGATAAGACTTTGGCAGATAGAATAATTGCTTTTAGGGAAGAAATAGACGGTTTTCAGAAAATTGAAGAATTGACACTTGTAGAAGGTATGACAAATGAAAAAATGTCAGCAATATGGAACTATGTGTATATTTAATATCAAGGAGGATGACCAATGAAAAAAATCACATCATTACTTTTAAGCTTTGTTTTTGCTTTTTTTGCGTTTTCTGTAATTGTATCAACAGGTAATGCATATGACGTAAGTGCAGCAAAGGTCTATGAAACTCCGTATTATTATAATCAGCTATCAGATAACGCACAAAAAGCTTATGATGACCTTAAGGAAGCTGTGCTTAACTGTGAGAAGAAAGTGAAAATTACATATTCAATCGATAACGATGATTTTAATAAGATTGCAGAATTGCTAATACTTCATGACCCAATGACTTTTAATCTTAAAGATATTGAAGCAACCTCTGTATCGAGTAGGTCAATAACTTTTAAGCTTTCATACAGATATACCTATGAGTCATATAAAAAAATGGTCACAAGTTATGAGAAAAAAGTAGACAAAATACTTGAACGTCTTGATGACGATATGACAACATATAGTAAAATCAAAATCATTCACGATTCAATTATCAATTCAGCTGTATACGATATTGATTATAATTTAAGTGATACAGTGTATGGCACTTTGTCAAAGGGCAAAGGAAAATGTGACGGTTATGCTAAAACATTTGCGTACGTGTGTGGCAAAGCTGGAATCCGAGCAGTAACAGTTATTGGTACGGATGTATACACAACCGATGACTCAATGCATATGTGGAATAAGGTTTACTACAATAAAAAATGGTATAATGTGGATGTAACATGGGATGATCCTGTAAGCAATATGAAGGATAACAAGAAGTATGAATTTTTTATGTTAAGCGATAAGGAGATGAGAAAAACACATACTGAGGACAACCTTAGTTTTAACGTGCCCGCCGCAAAAGATAGTTCAAGAACTTATTTCAAGGTGTATAAGAAGTATGCCGAAAGCCTTTCCGATGCAAAGAGTATAATTAAATCTGAACTTCAGAAAGCGGCTAAGAGTGAAAAAACGCACATTACAATTCAATGTTCATCTGACGAGGTGTATGATAGTGTCTGTGAATATGTGCTGAATACGGAAAAAATTTGTAGTATGCTGAAGTCTGTAGAAAAAAATTATAATTCTGATCTGATATCCGACATATATTCATATGGTTTTAATGATATACACCATACCGTGAAAGTTTATATCTTTTATGAAGGAACAGACCTGACAGATTATTTTACAAGTGCCGATGAAGCATCAGATGAAATTGCAGATACACTTGCAAGTTATGGAATAAAATAGTGTGGAAAAGATGATTGTATTGATTGCAATCATCTTTTTTCTTTATGTAAATATAAACAATTAAAATAGGAAATATTAATCCCATTGAATCAGAATAAGGAATAGATACCCAAGGTGAAATTCCTATTAACAAAAAATATACAATATAACCCATTAGAGAAATTGATTTGCACGCAAGTACTTCCTCTAAAACTTTTACAAGCAGAACACCTGTGAAAACACTTATTAAACATTGAATACATAATATAGAAAAATATTCATATTGATGTAATCCAAGCATATGAATAATTTTTTCTATAGTTGAAAAACAATATACCAATAACAAGTTGTTTGGATAACGTGAAAAATAAGTTTGATATGTTGCAATATCTTCTCCGTGTGCAATCGCAT
>CALATN010000030.1 GCA_937891895.1 uncultured Clostridia bacterium | reverse complement strand
GATTTTATCAATGCCAGCCGCAATACTTTCCAACGCAAGCTTATAATCAAAATGAATATCTGCAACAAGCGGTATATTCACGGCTTCTTTTATTGCAGGAATAAGCTTTACGGCATTTATATCAGGAATTGACGCTCTGACAATTTCACATCCTGCCTGTTCCAGAGCTACTGCCTGTTTAACACTGCCGTCAACATCATTTGCAGGCACGTTAAGCATAGACTGAATATATATTTTTTGTCCATCAAGTGTACAGTTACCAACCTTTACAGAATGTACAGAACGCATATTATCCCTCATTTATTTTACAAAAATATTTTTCACATCATTGAATGTTACTACAATCATAAGCACCATCAGCAATGCCAGACCTACAAAGTGAATTATTCCTTCGGTTTCTGCTTTAAGCTGTTTCTTCGTAATTGCTTCAATCAGCAAAAATACAAAACGTCCTCCGTCAAGTGCAGGCAATGGCAGCAGATTGAAGATTCCGACATTGATTGTTATTAGCGTTGCAATATCAAGAATAAACGAAATATCAAATCCTGTTTCCTCGGCAACATCTCCGATTGTTGTTACAATTCCGACTGGACCCTGAAGGTCGTTTATGCCGTATTTTCCTGTAATCATATCGCCAAGTGACATCAGGATTATTCTGCCGTAATAAATCGTATTCTTAAAAGCATACGGAAAAAGATTTGCAATTGTTATGTCTTCCTTAAGCACCTTAAAATCGTAAATCAACGTATTCTTCCCTGTTTCGGGATTGGTTTCATAGGCAAAGTGTACACCATTTATTTCAACTTTTTCACCATTGCGTTCTACAACAAAATCAACTATACAATCCTCATCGTTACCAAGCTGGTAAGTAATATCCTTTACAGAGAAAATTGTTGTACCGTTGATCTTTAAAATACGGTCTTCCAGCTTCAGACCATAATCTGCGCTTACTGCATTATCTGCGAAGTACACGATTTTTGTTGACACGTCGGTACCATTTACCAATGTGAGTACCACAGACAATACAAAACCAAGGATAAGGTTCATTATTGCTCCTGCAACAATTACCGCCATTCTTGCGCCAACAGGCTTTTTTCTGAAAGAATCAGGTCTGTCCTCATCAATATCCTCACCCATTGAGCAAAAGCCACCGATGGGCAAGAGTCTGATACTGTATAAGGTTTCCTTGCCTTGCTTTTTAAATATGGCGGGACCCATACCTATTGCAAATTCATCAACTCTGATTCCACACAGTTTTGCAACAGTAAAATGTCCAAGCTCATGGATAATTATTATCAGACAAAAAAATACTATAGCAATAAGAATTGAAATAAAAGTATCCATAATACCTCACTTAATTTGTTTTATTATACACATATTCGCGGGCCAATGCTTCAGCTTTTTTTATGTCCTCATAGCACTCAGCCGTCATTGTTCCAAAGTATTCCAGTGATGACTTTACAAGCTCACCTATTTTCAGGAATGAGATTTTTCTTTCAAGGAATAACGCTACTGCTTCTTCATTTACAGCATTGACAATACACGGATATGCGCCGCCACGCTTGATTGCTTCTATACAACCTGAAAGGCAATCAAAGGTTTCGTAATCTGGCTTTCCAAATGTCAATACTCCGTAATCTGTCAAGGATAACGGCTTTACATCACAGGGAAATCTCTCAGGGTAAAGCAATGCGTACTGGATAGGAATTTTCATATCGGGAGTTCCCATTTGTGCAATTACGGAATAATCATCAAATTCAACAGCTGAATGGAGAACGCTCTCACGGTTTACTACAATTTCGATATTTTCAGGCTTGACACCAAAGAGCCATTTTGCTTCTATAAATTCAAGACCCTTATTCATAAGCGTAGCGGAGTCAATCGTTATCTTGTTTCCCATACTCCAGTTCGGATGATTAAGTGCTTGTTCAACAGTTACATTTTCAAGCTCACTTTTCTTTTTACCCCAGAAAGGACCACCAGAAGCAGTAAGTATAATTTTATTAAGCTGTTTGGGATTGTTACCCTGCAAACACTGAAAAATTGCTGAATGCTCACTGTCAATGGGGTAAATTTTAACCCCTTTCTTTTCAGCTTCACGCATTACGATATTACCGCCTGCAACAAGTGTTTCCTTATTGGCAAGGGCAATGTCCGTAGCATTTTCAATAGCGGTCAATGTTGGCAGCAGACCTACCATTCCAACTACAGAATTGACAAACAAATCAACATTTTTCAATGAAGCAATTTTACAAAGCCCTTCCATTCCCGTAAGAATTGACACAGAAATATCAGAAAGACGTTCACACAAATCCTTATAATATGTTTCGTCATAAATACATACATATTCAGGTAAAAACTCTCTTGCTTGCTGTTCCAGCAAATCAACATTCTTTAAAGCTGCAAGAGCTTTTACCTTAATATTATGCTTTCGGCAGACTTCCAATGTCTGTTTTCCGATTGAACCTGTAGAACCGATCAATGAAATTGTCTTCATAAATTTCTCCTATATAACGCATAGCAGGCGTACAGCAAAAACAGTTCTAAAAAGCAGCTGCTTTTATTGTACGCCCGAATTATTTATTAAATAAAAATATTCAGATGTGTCAATGTAAACATCATAAATGGTGCTACAAACAAAACGCTGTCAAATCTGTCCATCATACCGCCATGTCCCGGCATAATATTACCGAAATCCTTGATTTTGAACTGGCGCTTGATAAGGGAAGCGGACAGGTCCCCGATTATTCAAAGTATACCGCAGATTATGCCCATTATCACAAGATACAAGTAGTTCACTTCAAAAGCAATATCCCTTGTTTCCTGAACAAGCTGGTAACAGAGTGCATATACGGCAAAAACAAGTCCTACTGTCAGAACACCGCCAATTGCGCCTTCAACGGTTTTCTTCGGGGAAATTTCGGGACAAAGCTTATGCTTTCCAAAAAATGTTCCGACGAAATACGCACCTGAGTCACCAAGCCATGCGCCTGCAAGGCACAGGACTATGTAACATACTCCGTGAACCTCACTGAGATTCTTCAGTACAACTATGCAACACATTGAAAGAGTTACAAGTAATGCCGATGAAATCATACAGCATAATTTTTCAAAATTTATATCCTTATGCTTTGCAATGTACCCGATAAAAAACAGAAGAATACAAAATGTTGCAACCATATATAAGTATTCCCTGTCCACATACTCAACAAGGAACGGCATTACTGCTGCAAAACCAAAGCAGACCGCACTGTGAAATTTATACTTCAGGCACTCACAAGCTGATAAAATCTCATAAATCAACAAACATGTGATTGCCGATACCGCAAGATTGAAAACAGGCGTTGCTGACAAAAACAGTATTCCTATAGCAACAGCTATTCCAACTACTGCTGAAATAATACGGGTAACCATTTGCTCTAATCATCCTCTTTATTATGATGTTATGCATTGCATGCAAAAAATATTACACACAATATTATACTCCTCCAAAACGTCGATTTCGTGAAGCATATTCCTCCAGAGCCTTGTCAAGCTCCTTAGGTGAAAAATCCGGCCACAACACATCTGTAAAATATAATTCTGCATAAGCTGACTGCCATATAAGGAAATTCGAAATCCGCATTTCACCGCTTGGTCTGATGAGAAGGTCAACATCCGGCAAGCCTTTTGTATAAAGAAATCCCGATACTAATGCTTCATCAATATCATCAATTTTAATTTCCTTATTTGCAACCATTTCAGCTAACTGTTTTGTGGCGTGGACAATATCATCTCTGCCGCCATAATTCATAGCAAGCATAAGAGTCATACCGTCAAAATTCTTTGAGAATTCTTCAATCTCAATCATTTTCAGCGCCATATCATTACCGAATGCAGATTTATCTCCAAGAAAAACAAGTCGTGTATTCTCCTTGGTATATTCCTTCACTTCATCAAGATAGCCGTTGAAGAGCTTCATAAGTTCACTGACTTCTTCTTCCGGACGTTTCCAGTTTTCCGTTGAAAAAGCATAGAAAGTCACATACTTTATTCCGATTTTTTTACAGTACTTAACTATCTTTCTGAATGTTTCAGCACCTTCACGATGTCCCATTTTACGCGGCATATTGCGTTTCTGAGCCCATCTGCCATTGCCATCCATTATAAAGCCAATATGGGTCGGCAGCTTTTCTTTATTATAATTATTCAAAGCACTACCCCGATTTAGATGGACATGATTTCCTTTTCCTTATCTGCAACAACCTTATCAACTTCATCGCAGAACTTATCTGTAAGCTTCTGAATATCCTTTTCGTAGCCCTTCATATCATCTTCTGTAATTTCGTTATTCTTCTTCATTGTCTTGAACTTTTCAAGAGTATCACGTCTTACGTTTCTGAGTGTAACCTTTGCTTCTTCACCGTACTTCTTAGTCTGCTTTACAAGTTCCTTACGACGGTCCTCTGTTGGCTGAGGGAATGCAAGACGAAGTGCCTTACCGTCATTTGTTGGTGTGATACCGATATCGGAAGCGATGATAGCCTTTTCAATAGCCTTGAGCTGTGTAGCATCCCATGGCTGGATAAGGAGGTTTCTTGCTTCAACAACTGAAATAGCAGCCATCTGCTGTACAGGTGTTGGTGTTCCATAATAGTCTACGAGAACCTTATCAAGAACTGCAGGATTAGCTCTGCCTGCTCTGATTGTTGAGAATTCGTGTTCAAGGCTGTTGATACATTTTTCCATTTTACCCTGTGCATTTTTAATCTGTTCGTTCATAAAAATCTCCTTTTCCCGGCAGCAAAATTTTTATAAACAGTTCATCTCTGCCGACAGTGAACCGTATAATTCCATTGATTATCTGTCGATAACAATTGTACCGACCTTATTGCCAAGGCAAGCATCAAGAATGTTGTCAGGTCTTTTCAGGTCAAAGACAAGAATAGGAATATTGTTATCCTTACACATTGATGCAGCGGTGCTGTCCATTACAGCAAGATTCTTTACAAGGATGTCATTGAAGCTGAGTTCATCATACTTGACAGCATCATCGTACTTGTTCGGATCCTTATCATAAACACCGTCAACCATTGTTGCTTTAAGTACAATATCTGCTTCGATTTCAGCTGCTCTTAATGTAGATGCTGTATCTGTTGAGAAGAACGGATTACCTGTACCGCAGCCGAAGATAACAACT
>CALATN010000029.1 GCA_937891895.1 uncultured Clostridia bacterium | reverse complement strand
GTTGAAAAATATTTAAAAACCAAATTGAATTATGCACTATGGAAGGATGATTTTATTATGAACAAGGAACAGGAAACAGGGCGGCGGAGCCGCAAGGAATACTTACGACGTCGTAAGTAATAACGCCATAGTACTTATGACATTGCTTCAACCGCAATATCATAAGTACAGGCGCTTTATGATGGAATAAAGATAAAATATCTTGTAAATTTTAATAATTTATGATATAATGGTTTTAAACGCAATTCAACAAAAAATATTTACATTTAAATAAAAATATCAACAGTAGGTATATTCAATAATGATTAGTATTTTTTTTAAATTCGCCTTAACATCAGGCATTGGTTGGATAATAGATTTTACAATTTACAGCATTCTGGTGTATTTATTTGATGTTAATGTTTCCACCGCAAATTTCATCAGTGCCTTACCGGCAATAACGTTTGTTTTCATTGTTTCAACAAGAAAAACCTTCGAGAAAAACAATAGCAGAATTCCGCTGAAATTCAAATATTTGATATATGTTGTGTATCAGTTTGTGCTTGTAAGCCTGGTTTCGATATTTGCAGGATTTCTGAATTCTCTTCCTGTTGAGAATTACATAAGCATATCGCTGATACTTGATTTTAAGGAACTGATAATAAAGTGTATTATCACCTGCATAACGTTAGTTTGCAACTTTTTTACAATGCGAATTCTAACGGAAAAAATATAGATGAGGGGCTATACATATGAAAAACCTACTTTTTATTCCTTGCTACAATTGCGAAAAGCAAATAATCCGTGTGCTTAATTCTTTCGACGATGGGATCGTTAAGTATTTCGATGAAATTATCGTGATCAACAACCGAAGCACTGACACTACTGAGTCTGTTGCAGTAAAATTTGCGTCTGAACATCCCGAGCTTCCACTGACAATTATCCGTAACGACAATAATTACGGGCTTGGCGGTTCGCACAAGGTTGCTTTCAATTACGCAAGGATAAATGGATTTGATTATGTAACAGTTCTCCACGGAGATGACCAGGGTGATATACATAACCTTCTGCCGCTGATTGAAAGCGGAGAATACAAGGATTATGACTGTTGTCTGGGTGCAAGATTTATGCCTGGATCTGAACTTCACGGGTATTCAAAATTCAGAACCTTTGGCAATGTTGTATATAATATTGCCTTTTCGGTGCTTTCAGGCAAGAAGATATTTGACCTTGGCTCCGGACTTAATATGTACAGCACAGAAATGCTGAAAAGCCGCTTTTATCATCGTTTTCCTGACAACCTGACATTTAACTGCTATATGATTCTTGCTTCTGCGGCGCTTAAGCATAAGGTTCTGTTCTTCCCTGTTTCGTGGAAGGAAACCGACCAGGTATCCAATGTAAAAATGGTACGTCAGGCTTTCAACACGATACTTATACCTATGGAATATGCAGCAACCTCATACAACAGCTTTCTGAAAAAGGAACGTCGTGAAAAAGCTTACGATAAGTACACGGCAAAAATTATTTTTTCAAACAGGAGCAAAAAATTATGATAAATCTTATTATGCCTATGGCCGGCGGAGGGATACGTTTCAAGGATAAGAATTTTGCATATCCAAAGCCACTTATTGAAATTCACGAAAAACCTTTTTTTTATTGGGCAGCTCAATCCGTACTCAGGAATTGCAGCGTAAAACAGATGGTTTTTGCTGTTCTCCGTGAACATGAGACGCAATTCGGTATTTCAGATGAGATAAAGAAATATTATCCCGAAGCACAAGTTGTAATTCTTGATAAGCTACTTAACGGTGCAGTGCTGACTTGTCGCGAGGCGGCAAAGGTTATAGACAATGATTTGCCGATAGTATTCAATGACTGCGACCATCTTTTCAATTGTGCCGCTTTCGCTGATTTCTGCGCAAGGGAGAATTACTCCGTTAATGACGGTATGCTTCTTACCTTCAAATCAGATGAGGATAAATTCAGCTTTGTCAGGTACGATTCCGAGGGGAATTTTGCAGGAACAGTTGAAAAAGAGGTTGTAAGCAATGACGCAATATGTGGGGTGTATTGTTTCAGAAACAAGGATATATTTTTCGATTATTCCGAAAAGTATCTTACAAGATGTAGTTACAAGGAATTCTTTATGAGTGGCGTGTATAATGTTATGTGCGACGACAACAGAAAAATTGACATTCTAACAACAGATTTTCATCTTTCCTTCGGAACACCCGATGAATATGATGCAGCAATAACAAATTCAGTTTTTAAGGATTTCTGATATGAATATTTTATTATTGTGTGTGGCAGTGTTGTTTCTTGCTGCAGGACATTTTTTCAAGTCACTGAGATGGAAACAGTTTATTTCCGTTCACGAGGATATAAAGCTCTTTCAGATTGTAAAAACGTTAAGCATTGGTTATACGGTTGATTTTCTCATACCCTTGCATATCGGTGACATTATAAAAGGAATATATCTCGGAAAAAAATCAAAAAACGGATTTGCCTACATTATTTCAACTATAATAATTGACAGGTTTTTTGACGTGGCGGCAGTTACGCTTATTTCTGCGGGAATTTGTCTTTACGGCACTGATAATATTTTTATCAGAAGCTCGTTAACGACGTTTGTTGTTTTGATGTCAGCATTGATATTATTATCGATAGTTGCTTTTTTATTTACTAAGGAAATCAAAAAAATAGTGCTCGGCGTGGCTGGGATATTCAATACGAAGATTGAATTCAATATTCTTCTTTTCACCTGGTCGGGTATAACCTGCTTCAAGGATGTTATGAAGTCAATGTCAAAGGTAAAGCTTATCGTAAACACGGTTATGATGTGGACGATGTACCTGCTTTCATATTATCTTTTTTCGCTATTTCTTACAGGTAACGGTTTTGAAGCAGACATGGCAGATGTATTTGCTTCGTTTTTTGCACAAGGAAGCTTCTACAAGCCGACGATTACAGAGGTTATCAACTCAAATATGCCTTATATGATGGCTGTATTTATTACCGTACCACTGATAATTCTCTTTATTACCGCAGTTCTGGATTCCTTGGGAAAAGAAAAATCTGAAACAGAAAGCTCTGTACATCTCCTTCCGCAGATAGAGCAGCGTGACCGTCATATTTTTTTACAGGAATACTTTAAGGGCAATAACAGAAACTTTTTAAAGAATTATATAAATATGAGCGAAAATATCACTATTATCAAAGACTGTTCGGCAGGTTCAAATGCGGCAACTGTTCTTTGTATGAGTGATAACAGAATGCTGTTCCGTAAATACGCTTATGGTGATGAATCTAAAAAGTTAGGCGTTCAGTATGACTGGCTCAGAAATCATAAAGATGAATTGAAGGTTGCTGAGGTTTTTAATCTTGTTAAGAAAACGGATTATTTATGCTATGATATGCCATATCAAAAGAATTACGACAGCTTTTTCAATTTCATACATAACAGGGATATCTCTAACAGTAAGACTATACTAACAGAATTGCTCCGCAGTTTGAATTGTTTTCACCGAAATCATTATCTTGATTTTGACGAAAAACCTCTTGAAGAATATATTAAAAGCAAGGTTTACGGAAATATTGAAAAAATATATTCATGCAAGGAAATAGAAAGTTTTATAAAGCATAAAAAGCTGATAATCAATGGGAAGGAATATCTGAATCTGGAACAGCTTATGGAGTATCTCTCATCCGATAAGCTGAAGGAAATATTTTCAAGTGATAACAAATGCGTAATTCATGGTGACCTTACTATTGAAAATATTATTGCAGGCGATGAAGGATATTACTTTATCGACCCTAATGAAACGAGTTATAGCGTTTCGTTCCTTGACTATGCAAAGCTCTTGCAGTCGCTTCACGGTAACTATGAGTTCTTTATGATGACATCTCCTGTTTCTGCAGAGGGTAACAGAATATCCATCAAGCTTATGAAATCCTCCCAGTATGAAAAGATGTATGAGTTTTATCATAATTTTCTTACCGATACATTTACTGAAGATGAATTGAAAAGTATATACTATCATGAAATCATTCACTGGTTAAGGCTAATGCCATATAAAATTGCAAATGATGCGGAGCGAGTACTTAATTTTTATTGTGGATTAATAATAGTAATGAACGAGGTTATTATTGATGAGGTTTACAGAAAAAAAGAAATTCAAGGCAGCACTGTTTGATTTTGACGGCACCCTTTTTTTTACTGACCGAGCAAATTATCTCAGCTATAGTTATGCTGTGTCGCAAGAAGGCTACACTCTTTCTGAAGAGGAATTTATAAAAGTTTGTTCCGGCAAGGATTACAAGACTTTTTTAAAGCTACTCTACCCTGATATAACAGAAGAACAATGTAAGAATATACACTTCGTCAAGCTTGACTGCTATAAGAATTTCTATAATGAAATCACACCTAATTATTCAGCACTTACAATTGCGGAATGTCTTAAAGCAAGCATGAAACTTGGAATAGTTACTACTGCAACAAGAAAAAATGTAATTGAGATCCTTGACTATTATAATATTTCGGATATGTTTGATTTTATAATTTCCAAAGAAGATGTGAAAAATCAGAAACCTTCTCCTGAATGTTATTTTCAGGCATTGAAGCAATTGAATGCTTCAAGTGATGAGGTAATCGCATTTGAAGATTCTGATATTGGAATTGAAGCTGCTGAAAAGGCAATTGACTTTGTGTATAGACTAGAACATTTCGGGAGGGCATAATGCAGATAGAAGTATTTCGGCATAAATTTGAAATATCTGATAATAACCTGAAAGTGATTATTTTTTCAGCTATTCATTTTTTGTTGTCCATAATAAACGACATTTTCACATTTGGTGTTCAAAGCAACTACTTTATAATTAAAATTTTATTTTTTGTAGTTCTTTTGATTTTCTGGAAAAAAGCGCTTATTTTTTTAAAGGCAATCTGTTCCAAAGACCAAAAAGCGTTGAAGTTTGTATACAACCTGATACCAATTCTTTCATTTAATCTCCTAGTATTGATTTTTACATGGCCGGGAAACTGGATATGGGATGATATTTCTGTCTATAATTTTTCATTGAGTCTTGATATAAATTATTGGCAGCATTTTTTTACATCCTTATTTTATTTTTTTTCAATAATGATTATACCTGTTCCCATAGGTGCTGCTTCGATTATACTTGTTCAGTTGATTATAATTTCAATAATTTCTGCTTATGTTCTAACCATTGTTCAGGAAAACTTCAACACTAAGTATCTTCAATATATACTGTATATTCCTTTTGTATTACCTGCAACTATTTATCTTAATACTCATCCGTTGCGTCTTACCCTTTATGGTTATCTTGATTTGCTTTTTATAGTTATGTTAATAGATTCATATCGCAATATGAAAATAACAAAAGAACGACTTGCTATACTTTCATTTGCAGCAATTATATTAAGCGTATGGAGAACAGAGGGTATATATTATGCAATTCTTTCACCGCTGTTATTTATTGTTTTATTCAACAAAACAGCTTCATCAAAGTACAAAAAAATCTTTTCAGCAACTGTTATTTCTGTTACATGCATATGTAATATTGTTCAGAATGCACATTTACAATCTGATTATTCAGTTACAGCTTTTCTATATCCGATTGTACCACTTACCGAAAGGGCTTATTCAGAAAATAACATGGAATTTTTGGACAAAGTTGATAAGATATATAATGTTGAAATATTGCTTGAAGGTGCAGAAAATGGCTTGAACGGAGAATATTTATACTGGAATGAACCTCTGGTAAGAGAGTTTGAACAGGAAGATTATTCTGAATTCAAAATGGCATATATAAAAACATGCATAAAGTATTTTGATACATTTATAATTGAAAGAACAAAAACATTTCTTTCTTCGAACTCCAGTCGTATAGGATTCTGCGTTGAAGAAGAAAAGGCTGTTGAGTTTTTCAAAAATAATAAGCCTCTGTTTACAGATCTACGAACAGAACTACTATTCGGATTAAGTGAAAAAAATAAAGCTATAGAAATATTCTGGCAACCATGGGTTCCTATTCTTTTAATGTTTATAATTGCAGTTAGCTTATTGTTTATCAAAAAATTTGCTTATTCATCAATTTTATTTTTGTCAGGGATAAAGGTTTTACTGGTATTCATTACTGCTCCGGGAGTATATTTTATGTATTATTTCCCAACGTATCTATGTGGTTATTTTTGTGTGGCTTTTGTGTTATTTTACTTAATATTAAAAATAAAAAGTAAATTTTAAATAATATATTTTTGATAAGTCTCAGAATTATGTTCAAACAAACTAACACTCCGTCGTAATAGCTTTACGACGGAGTGTTTTTAGCAGAAACACACCATTGATTTTGGTCTTTATTTGGTCATTATTGTTGCGAAATAGTGCACAAAACCAGCACAATCACATTTTTGCAAATTGCTCTGAAATGGCGTAAAATCGGCGTTTCAGGCGATTTGCTGAAAGTTACGGAAAAGCGGTTGGACATTTCAAGTCCGGTTAGCGGCACCAAATGCTTTCAAAGTACGATAAAATCGGGCTTTGAAAGCTTTTTTATTTCCCTGTTTTCCAATGATTTTATCACTTGAACTACCCATTTTCAAGCTAAACGTCACAAAGATGTCAGAAGGCATACTGCACCACATCTGCGGAATTTGCTTCGGTTTTTACACACAAAAAGCAAATTCTGAATACCGTATCAAAATACTTTTCACACATTCTCCTTATTTCGATGCTGTTCACACTGCACCTTCTTACTGTTGATAAACGCTTTCATATATAAAGCTATCAAGCAAGGCATTTTACTCTTGAGAAAAGATTTTTTATTATTCTATTCATCATACTCATACTTCTGTTCTGTAAAAATAAAACAATGATTGAGAGGCCCACTGCCTTTGCCGAGGTCAAGCATAGCGGATAGTGCACCCGAAATATATTCCTTTGCAAGCTGTACGGAAACATTAAGTCCGTATCCTTTTGCAAGATTTGAAGCAATTGCACTCGAAAGGGTACAACCAGTACCGTGAGTATTCGGATTATCAATCCGAATGCCTTCAAACCACGTTATTTCTCCGTTATCATAAATCAGGTCATTTGCGTCATTTATGCTATGCCCGCCTTTCAGAAGCACTGCACAGCCATAGACTTTATTGATACCTTCTGCCGCCTTTTCCATATCGGATTTATCAGCAATTTTCACACCCGACAGCACTTCTGCTTCGGGAATGTTAGGAGTAACAAGTGTTGCAATCGGAAGCAGCTTTTTCTTGAGTGTTTCAACTGCTGTTTCAGAAATCAGCCTTGCACCGCTTGTTGCAATCATAACGGGGTCAACCACAATATTCTTTGCACCGTAAAATGCAAGCCTTTCAGCAATAACCTCAATCAGCCTGTCATTTGCGGTCATACCGATTTTTACCGCATCAGGGAAAATATCCGTGAACACAGCGTCAAGCTGTTGACCGAGAAATTCGGGTGTAACCTCTGAAATTGCGGCAACTCCCATAGTATTCTGTGCGGTGAGTGCGGTTATGGCACTCATTCCGTAAACTCCGTTTGCAAGCATTGTTTTCAAATCAGCCTGACTTCCTGCTCCGCCGCTTGAGTCGCTTCCTGCGATTGTAAGGGCGGTTTTAATTTTGCTGTAATTCATTGAAAGCCTCCCTTAATTTCTTTGCCGCAATGCACGGGTCAGCTGCCTTCATAATTGCCGAAACAGCGCAGATACCGTCAATTCCGCTTCCTTTCAGAACATGGATATTGTCCTTGTTCAAGCCGCCGATTGCGTTGACCTTAATGGGTACGGCTTTCACGATTTCTTTCAGCGTGTCAACGCTTGTCAGCACGGTTTTTACCTTTGTGGTTGTGGGGTAAATCGCACCTACACCAAGATAATCCGCACCCTGTTCATATGCTTCAAGTGCCTGCGGTACTGTCTTTGCGGTTGCACCTACAATCTTGTCCGTGCCCATAAGTTTTCTTGCAATTGCAACAGGCATATCGGACTGCCCGACGTGCACGCCCTCTGCATTTACTGCAAGGGCAACGTCAACCCTGTCGTCAATGATAAGG
>CALATN010000028.1 GCA_937891895.1 uncultured Clostridia bacterium | reverse complement strand
GAATTACAAACATTTGCTTCACTGAGCATATGGATTTAGGACATCATATGGAATCATTTAACCGTGTTCCGAATTTCGAGAGGATAGAAAAAACCATTTCGCAGTTGAGAAAGAAGTATCCTGAAATTAACATAGGAAAAGGAATCGAAGTAGGCTACATTCGGGATACTGCCAGACAAACGGCAGAGATTTTGTCTGAACAAAAATTTGACTTTGTTTTACTGAGCACTCATTGTGTAAATGGTATTGATTGCTATTTGCCGGAATCAAAGAGAGATAGGGATAAGGGAACGGCATATAAAAGATACCTTGAAACGGTATTCGACTCTGTTATGGATGATAATCTCACAGAATATTACGATTGTATAAGTCATATAGGATATATAGCGAAATGTAACCATTATGATGACAATATGTTTCCGTATCAGTTGTTTCCGGAATTGTTTGATAAGATATTGAGTGAGATAATTAAGCGAGGAAAAGGAATTGAAGTAAATACTTCGGGAATAAACAGAGCGGGACATGTTTTACCACATCCAAGCATTATCCGCCGTTATCGTGAATTGGGAGGACGGATTATCACAATTGGTTCAGATGCACACAAATCTGAGAATGTAGGTGCGTATATAGAAGATGCTATTGATATTATTAAGAAAGCAGGATTTCAAGAAGTTACATTGTTTAAAAATCGTGAACCCAATTTTGTAAATATTACAAGGACAGATGTTAAGTGAAGGTATAATTATCTTATGTATCGACAATTGAGGGTTGATGATGTGGATGTTGTTTTATGGACAACTGGAGAAGTAAAAGCAAAGAAGTTACAGGAGGTACTAAAATGATTGAAATATGTCCAAAATGTGGAAATCACGAGTGGGATAAAGAAGTAATAGGTGATATAATGTGCTGCCCCAAATGCGGTGAAGAGTGGAATTTTATATCGATGCCACTCTTTATTCTGACAGGCTGCAGTGGTATTGGCAAAACCACCACAGCCATTGAAATGGTGAGAAAAAAGTAGATTATGTTGTGCTGGATGCGGACATACTGACGTGGTACGTGGATTGGAATAACGAAGAAATCTGCAATGACTGGGTTGAAATGATTTTAAATCTTACGAAGGATATTCAACAATCCGGAAAGCCGGTTTTATGGACTATGGCAGGGTGTCTTGACCGTTTACCCAAAGCATACAATTGTCGTTATTTTAGTGAAATTAAGTGCTTGGCATTAGTGTGCGAGGACGAGGCATTAAGAAAACGTATGCAGGATGGCAGAGGAATAACGGATGAGAACTGGCTAAAGGGTTCTTCTGATTATAATCGATATTTTATGGAGCATGATAATCTTGGTGATTTAAGATTTGAAAAATTAGATATAACCGGTAAAGCGCCGCAGGATGTGGCGGATTATGTTATAGAATGGGTGAAGAAGAATGCATAGGATAGCTTGAAGCTTGATACGGATTAAAAATGTTGGAGAGCAGAGGCAAAGAAACAGAGTGCCGAAGCACAAGAAAAATGAACAGACAATATAACAGTGAGAGGACAGTTTACAAGCCGGTTTTGTAGCTGTCCTTTTTTGATTGAAGGGAGAAGTATGGAAGAAAGAGTGACAAAGTACAATTCCGGTGGGAACTTTGAAACCACCATAGGCAACATCAATTACGAGGTAGGGTCGTAAACTTTTCCACCCACTCATATTCTTTTCAAACTCGCAGAACGGTGCAAGAGCAAGTGCTCTGATTTATTCTCTTGCCGTTACTGCTTGTGTCAATGGTCTGAATGTTGAGGATTATTTTACAGACTGCTGATTTCCGATATTCCGATTATGCTTTGGGATGAATAATATGACATAAATGCCCTCGTCAATTTGTTTCGGCGAGGGCTGAATTTTTATGGAACGGGGGGCGGTTACTTATTTTTTGTGAAAGCCATTGACATACGGCAATGACAGTGCTATAATACATATAAATACATCTGCGAAAGCAGATCTCGAAAGGAGAACAATAATATGACTGTATTTTATGAGGTAATTGAGACGTAAAATTTAATATGTGGTACAAACAATTACCGAGGTATATGGACCTCTTTATTGTTGTGCCGTTTTTAAGTAACCTTTCGTGAATACTATACTTTCGGTTGTAGCACACTCAAAGGGTGTGTTATTTTTATACCCAAAATCAGCCGTAGAAAGTAACCACTAATAGGGGTTGCTTTCTACGGCATTTTTGCGCCCATTTTTAAACGCCAATTACTTGAAGGGAGAAGTATAATATGAGTGAATTTGGATTCATCAAGAAAATCGAAAACATAACAATGGAGGATTTTAATATTGAATTTGAAAGAATATGGCTTTATGCCTTGTATGATTTCGGAAGAAACAAGTGGAGTTCCGGCGAGAGTAACTGCAGTTCATAAAGAACGATACGAATTAGTCTGTGAGCATGGAGAGATATATGGCAGGCTAAAAACAAAAGAGTATTTTGTTGGATACGAAGAATTCCCAACGACAGGAGATTTTGTGCTGATAAACTATAACCCTACTGGAGATAGCCTTATTATCCATACTCTACCGAGAAAGACATTTTTTTCAAGGAGAGATCCTACCCCAGGACGCGGAGAGCAAGTTGTAGCATCCAATTTTGATTATGTGTTCATTATGCAATCGCTTAATCAGGATTTTAATATCAAGCGATTAGAAAGATATCTTACATTAGGATGGCAATCAGGAGCGACACCAATTGTGGTACTCACGAAAGCTGATCTGCTTAATGATAATAATGGGTATATCCAAGCTGTGAAAAAAATTGCAACAGGAGTGCCAGTATATGCAGTCAGTTCAAAAACCGGAATAGGTTTAGAAACTTTGTCTGCCTATATGGAGCCAGGAAAGACTATTGTTTTTCTGGGATCGTCTGGTGTTGGAAAATCAAGTCTGGTGAACGCATTGGCAGGTGAAGAAATAATGACTGTCAATGGTATTCGCGAAGACGATAGCAAAGGGCGTCACACAACAACTCATAGGCAACTTGTAATGCTGAAGAACGGGTCAATGGTTATTGATACACCAGGAATGCGTGAACTTGGTATGTGGGATGTTTCTGTAGGAATTGGCGAAGCCTTTGATGATGTCGAAGAGTTTTTAGGTAAGTGCAAATTTAGTGATTGCATGCACCAAACCGAACCAGGGTGTGCAATAAAGGATGCTATCTCAAATGGAATATTATCTCGTGAGCGATGGGAAAGTTATATCAAGCTCAAGAGTGAGGCGAAATATTCTGATGATAAGGTGGATTTTTTACGGCAAAAGCAACAGCGAAATAAAAATATTGCAAAGTTCAATAGGCAAAAGAAGGCAGCAAATAAAAAGTTTAGGAGTGAGAGGTAATGGAGAAGTGTGATTCAAGAACATTTCCCATACTGGACGATGGTGGAATTATCTACAATTATCGAAAGCAAATTAAGAAATAAACTTTGAATTGGAGGTAGAAGAATGAATTATCATATAATAGAGGAAAATTATAATTTGCGTGTATTTAGTACAAAACTTCTTGACAGGCACTTTGGAACAGAAATTCATTTAATTGATACTGATACAGGTAAATATATAGTAAAAGTATTGCCGCTATATGCTGAGAATATAAACAACGAGGGATTTATTACTGAATATCTTTATAATCGTGGGCTGAAGGTTGCAAGATTTCTCAAAAACAAAGACGACGATTATGTTGTAAAAACGTCCGAGTATCAGTTTACCGTCCAACAGTATATCGAAGGGGAAACTCTATCGATAAATAGTGCACCAGAATGGTTTTTGAATAAATCAGCAGATTTTCTTGGTCAGACGGTGCTGTTCTTGGAGGATTACAAAGAACTGCCATTACGGTTTAGCAAAGAATTTTTTTCGCCGAAAACAGCGCTCGAAAAAAAGCAACATTATATGGATGAACTCGCTCGTGCAAAAGAATCGGGAAGAGTGGACATGGAACCAATTTGGGAAGAACAAATACGACACCTTGAGAAAATCTCGGAATTTCAAATTGATACTGACAGGTTGACGTATGCGAATTCACATGGTGATTATCACATTGGTCAGGCAATTGTAAATAATAATGACATTACCGTTATTGATTGGACTTCCGCATGTCGCCTCCCCATATGTTTGGATGTCATAACCTCTTATGTTTTTGCGAGTCCAACTTGTGTTGGAGGAGCTATTGATGCAGACGGGTTAAAAAAATATATTCGGCACTTTGCAAAAAAGTATCCTTTGACTGAGTATGACATTAAGGCAATGCCATATGTAGTATACTTTTGGCATTGTGTATGTAATTATCGTCCCGATGAGCTTGCCGACATCGCTGAAAGCTATCAGCCGATTGCTAAACTTGTGTATAGTCTTCTAAACTGGCTTTATGACCATGTCGAAGAGTTATCAGCACAACTAATAGAATAATTTAGTAAGGGCAGCAAGGTATGATCCTTGTTGCCCTTTTTTCTATGCCTATAAAAGGGAAAAGTCAACATTGCCATAAATAATATTGTCTTACCCTAATCAAACAATCTGCCCTCTTATCCTCTCAGCCTTTGTTGAAGATAACTCAGCCTCTTCCGCAAAATCATTCCACCTTGACACAGCAGCCTGAACCTGTTCAATACACTCAACTGCTTCAGCATAGCCTATTTCAGCACTGTGTGCAACAGCAAGCAAATCATCTTTTGTAATTTCGTCGGCTTTACCGTTTATCAGCATTTGATGTGCGCTCACCCACATGCTGCTCTTGTTATAAGAAAATGTAATATCATATGCAGGTGACAATGACCATTTTCCCGATTTGTTCATAAGGAACGATATGTTTTTGGTATGGTCATCAAAGTTTTTAGCGTATTCATTAAATACCATACGCCTGTACAGCTGTATAAAATCCTCACGAGATAACTTGAGCTTGCTCATTATTTTAAATGCGTCTTCATAAGAATAAACTCTTGGTGAATTAAAATCCATATGAGCAAGTGCACACAAGCTTTGCATATGAAGCTTATCCCCATTAACACCTGTGCGGTCAAATCGTTTCGTCATAAAGTGAGATTTGCCGTTTTCTTTGTACAAGCGGCATTCGCTCATATTTATTCCTGCGGCTTTTGCCATAAGATAATAAGCATATTCAACATTTGTGTATTCGCCGCTGTCAGGCTTTGCATCCTTGTCCTTGTTATTTGAAATATCACCGAATTTCAGAAGCCAATATTCAAATCCTTTACCTGCATTGATTTGCCCCGATTTGATAGCGTTTGTTTCAGGATTCCACGCAATCAGAGTTTTCGCTCTTGCACCGCCTACTGATGAACTGCATTGCATTAACTGTGCCACCATATCGTTGTCATGTTTAATATTAACACTTTCTCTTTCAGATAAAATATCCGAAGCAAGCTTTGTCAATGCATCAATATCAACATCTTTATTGACATCTGCAATATCTGCAGATGGTTCATATTCCAATGCGCCCATACCCCTTTGACCTGTGTAACATAACTTTTCCAGTGATGTCAAATTATCTGTTCTTCCGATGCTTTCCAAATATCTGGCTATAACTATATTACCGAACTTGTCAGGCAGCGAGTCAGCAACCAATCCGGGCAATCCCTTAAAGGTTTCCTCAGGCAAAGACGGAAATGAATATGTTACAGCAGATAAGGGCATTTTAATCGGAGCAATTTCTATACCGCTGTTTAAAAAGTTTTCGTTATATTGAAAACCTATCAAGCCGTTATTTTGTTTATAAAGATATCCTACTACTGTTCCCCAAAGCTTAACTTTAACATTTCTTACATCCATAATTCACACCTCACTTGTCTTCTTCCCAAATCCATGTCGGCTTGTCATTTTCAGCAGAATGCTTTACCCTTTTTCTTTCGGGTCTGCCTTCATATAAAGACTCATAATTCGGCTGGGTTTCGGGTATCATCATATCAATATTACTTGCTAAATTCAATATATACATTATTTTGATATAATTGGAAAATTTGGAATCTTCTCCGTTTTCAATACGGACAACTGTACTCACAGAAAAACGACATTTGTCAGCCAATTCTTCCTGCGTCATATTTGAAGCAATGCGATACTGCTTAATCCGATATCCTACTTCCTTTAATATGATTGCTGAACCTTCATCTCCGTTGATTCTCATTACAACACCTCATTTTTAACTTGTCATATTTGACAGATTAGGTCTGATATTTGAGCATAAGTATTCAAATTTGATAAGTTATATTTTTATTATATAACAATACTGTACAACTGTCAAGCATAATCTAAGAGACATTTATTACGAATTTAAAACAATCATTCTGAAAATATACAAAATTCTCCTAACGATTGTATTTGTTAGTTCCATTTCAATGCTTTTTGCAGCATCGCTATCTTGATTATCACAAAGAAATATGCTATAATTATACCCAGACAATCAATACCGCTGTACTGCGTATTATGACCGCAATTGAAGCACAGACATACTTTACGACCTTATAACATTCGGGCAGAATATGACAGAATTTTATACTAATATTCAGTAATTAAGTGTACAAAAAATCAAGCAAAAGTTTGCGTGTATGGCTTTTGTGCAGGTTTTTTGTCTACACTTTAACTGAAGATTAGTATTATTCAGCAGTCCCAGATTTACAGGAGGTGTTTTGATTGCGATTTGCTATTTATTCAAGAAAATCAAAGTTTACGGGCAGGGGCGAATCTATCGACAATCAAGTTGAAGAATGTCGAAGGTACATAATGGCTCAATACCCGGAAACCAAGGAAAGCGATATCTTTATTTATGAAGACGAAGGCTATTCGGGCAAGAATACAAATCGTCCTCAGTTTCAGCAGATGATAGCGGAAGAAGAACGTGAGCCTTTTGATTTTATCGTGGTTTATCGTCTTGACCGTATCAGCCGTAATATGACTGACTTTTCTCTGCTTATTGATATCCTTACAAAAAAAGGTACGTCTTTTTATTCCACAAACGAAAGATTTGACACATCTACCATTTCGGGCAAGATGATGATGACTATTTCCGCCGCTTTTGCGCAGTTTGAACGTCAGATTATTGCTGAGCGTGTCAGGGATAATGTTTACAAGCTTGCTAAAACAGGCCGCTGGCTGGGCGGAACTCCGCCTCTCGGATTTTTCTCCGAAAAGGTAGAGTATATAGACGAGTCGGGAACGGATCGAAAGTGCTACAAGCTTACTGAGGACAGTTCAGAAATTGAGATTGTTAAGCTTATTTATGCGAAGTATCTTGAAACCCGTTCAATGTCAAAGGTTGAAACCTTTATGATGAACAGCGGCTATAAGACACGTAAAAATGCTGCTTTTTACGTTAACACACTTAGATATATCCTGACAAATCCCATATATTGCACTGCTGATGAGCACAGCTACAACTATTTCATAAGCAAGAACTGCGATATTGCTGACATTAAGGCAAACTGCAATGGCGAACACGGCTTCATGAGTTATAAAAAGACCGTTACTCAGAGCGATGACAGTCGTAAAAATTCCGATGTATCCGACTGGACTATTGCAATCGGAAAGCATAAAGGCATTATTTCAAGTGAAGACTGGATTACCGTACAGACTATTATTGAGGGCAACGCTGAAAAAAAGCTTGGTTTTCGCCAGACTCACAATTCTGATGCTTTGCTGTCGGGTGTGCTTCGCTGCAAATGCGGAAGCTATATGCGTCCTAAATATCAAAGGGTAAATAAAAAAGGCGAAAGGCCCTTTTCATATATGTGCGAGCTTAAAGAGAAAAGTCACAAGGCACAGTGCAGCTGCAACAACGTAAACGGCAGACTTATTGACAAGATGGTCTGTGACGCTCTTCTCGACTATGAAAGTGACGGAAGTATTTTTTCACAGTATGTAGGCCAGATTGCCGATATAGGCGAAAAGAACGAAAGTATCGACAAGCTTATCAAGACACAGTATGCTCTTATTGCTAAAAATGAAAAAGCAATTTCAAATCTTTTGATTATGGCGACCAAAAGCGAAAGTCTTACTGTTGATTATATAAATAAAGAGATTGCAAAACATCACACTGAAATTGAAAATGGCAAAAATGAAATAAAAAGACTTGAACGTTTGAAGAAAAGTGGTGAAACTCTTTCCGATACGGTAAAGAGCACAGAAGAACAACTCCGTACATTCAAAGAAAACTTTGCAAATATGAGCAATGATAACAAACGTGATTTCATACGCAGATGCGTAAGCAAGGTTGAATGGGACGAGGATAACATCAGCGTTTTTTTCTTGGATAGATGAATGGATTCAGCATGGGGTCATCTATCCGCAATGTTTTCCGTTTTACAATGACTGCTACTCCCGTCACAATGGCGGCAAAATCACACCTTCGCAATGGCTCACCTCTTGTCATTGCCCTTTCCACAAATGACGGTCTTGCAGGGTCGGCAAAGAATATCGGTGCACTGCTGAATTACAGATATGTGTATTTCGTTCCCTTTGCTCAGGATGACCACGAGGCAAAGCCACGTTCGCTTGCCGCTGATTTCGGACTTTTGCCAGAGGCAATAGCCTCTGCACTTGACGGAAAACAGCTTCAACCTGTTATAAATCTGTAATCAAAATGTTAACCGAGTGCCAATCTACATAAGAAAGGTACTCGGTTTTTGTGTAAAGTTCCGTTTTTTTTTAAATGCTTTATTTGTTAACATATTTGTGCTATGCTGAAATTATATAGATATGTTGTAAAATCAACATTTTAATATTTTTCGCAAAAGCATAACAAAGGGGTGAGGGTATTGACACCGATAATCTATTTTGATGTTTGTGCATTGATAATCATTATAGTTGCCGCATTTTCCATTGTATTCAGAAAAATGTTCCACGGTCTTTCAAATCATCTATTCATTGCTCTCGTAGCTGTTATTTTTGCCGACATTGTATTCGACCTCTGGGCTGTTACTCTCGATGTGATGAAAAGCACAAACCTTGCTGCAAGATATATTTCCCACACAGGCTATCTGCTTTTCCGCAACTCAACTATGCCTGTGTACACGCTTTACATCATAAGCCTTACCGATACCTGGCATATGATAAAAGGCAAGCTTTCCACGGGCTTGTTCATCACCTTCCCGATAACGGTTATTTTTGTTTCACTGCTGTTCAATCCGATTACACACGATATGTTCTACATAGACGAAAACTTTGTCTACACAAGAGGTGACCTTTTCTGGGTTGCGTACATCTGTGCAATATCCTATGTAGGCTTCGGTATGTACTATATTATAAAGTCACGTGACCTTTTCCGCACAAGCCACTTTATCTCAATGCTTGTGATTTACCCGCTCACACTTTCGGCTGTTGCAATTCAGTGCCTGCTGCCGATGTGTATTGTGGAACTGTTCTTCACATCCGTTGCGGTAATTATTGTAGCAATCACCATCCAGCGTCCTGAGGAACTGGTTGATATGGTTACTGAGCTTGGCAAGCACGCGGCTTATGCTGACGCAATGAAGAAAAACTTTATGAACAAGAAGGAAGTCGGAATTATTCTCATCAACATTTCCAACTACACCTCTGTTTCATCAATGCTTGGCTACGACCAGTCGTCAAGACTGCTGAAGAATATTGCTGACAAGCTTACTGCAATAAACAAGGATATGCGGCTTTATGCGGAGCTGTATTATCTCGACAGAGGCGGCTTCCGTGTTGTTGTGAACAAAAAGAACTGGGACAAGCTTGAGCTTGCCGCTCAGGCAATAAACAGCGAACTGAAAAAGAGTATGATTATCAGCCAGCTTGAGCTTAACATTATGGCTTATGTCTGCGTTGCGTACTGCCCTGCTGATATTTCCGACTTCAAGTCACTTATTTCCTTCGGCTCAGACCTTTCAAGCGCTGTGCCGTATTCGGGCAATGTGCTTAAAGCTTCGGAAGTCATTGCAAACAGAGCCTTCAAGCTCAATAATGAAATCGACAATATTATTGATGACGCGCTTGCAAACAGAAAGTTTTCAGTATACTATCAGCCTATTTTCTCGGTTGAGCAGGGACGTTTCATTTCAGCTGAGGCGCTGCTAAGACTTAAGAATGAAAAATTCGGATTTATTCCGCCTGATGTGTTCATTACCGCGGCTGAAAAAAGCGGCGCAATTCACCGTATCGGTGATTACGTGCTTGAGGAAGTATGCCACTTCATTTCGGGCGACGAATTCAAGGAGCTTGGTCTGGATTATATCGAAATCAACCTTTCCGTTGCACAGTGTATGCAGTCCGACCTTGCTGACAAGGTGCTTGAAATTATGAACAAGTACGGTGTTGCTCCCGATAAGATCAATCTGGAGATTACGGAAACTGCCGCTTCTTACGCACAGAATGTTATGATGAACAACCTCGAAAAGCTTACACAGGCAGGAATAAGCTTCTCGCTGGACGATTACGGCACGGGCTACTCCAACATCAAGAGCGTTGCTTCCCTGCCGATTTCCATTGTCAAGCTGGACAAGACCTTCGTTGACGAGGAGGACAACCCGAGAATGTGGATTGTTCTTCAGAATACAATCAAGATGCTGAAGGATATGGATATGAGCATCGTGGTTGAAGGCGTTGAAAATGCTGAGCTGGCGAAGAAATTTGCCGACCTGAACTGCGAATTCATTCAGGGCTACTACTACTCAAAGCCTGTTCCTAAGTCTGATTTCATTACGTTTATGAAGAATAGTGCATCGTAAAAATTAAGGGTACCGAAACAAATTCGGTACCCTTTTTTTACAGCTCATTCTGCACAAATTCATAAACCTGCTCGGCAAGGGCAATATTTATCCCTGCCGCCTTGGCAATCTCCTCGGGGGTTGCCTTTTTGAATTCCTCACGGGTTTTGAAGGTAGTGAAAAGCTTCTGCGCCTTTTTCTCGCCTATGCCCTTGATTTTGGTCAGACCCATTTCATAGGACTGCTTACGGTGCTTGTTGCGCTGGAAGGTAATAGAGAAGCGGTGCACCTCGTCCTGTATTCTTGTGACAAGCATAAATGCCGCCTTTGTTCCCGAAATGGCAATCTCCGAGCCTGATGTGGCAATTGCACGGGTGCGGTGATTGTTATCCTTGACCATACCGAAAACGGGCACGTTTATTCCCATTTCACGGAGTATCGGCTCAACAGCGCCTACCTGCCCCTTGCCGCCGTCAAGGAGAATAAGGTCAGGCAGACGGTTGAAGCCTTCGTCGGTTTCCGTGCCGTCGAGGTAATGTCGGAAACGTCTTTCCAGCACCTCACGCATACTTGCATAGTCATTCTGTATCTGGGTTTCTTTGATTGAAAATTTCTTGTAGGCTTTTTTTAACGGACGTCCGTTTTCGAATACGACCATACCTGCAACCATTGACGAACTGCCAAGATTGGAGATGTCGTAGGACTCGATATAGACAGGCGGCTCAGGAAGTCCGAGGATTTTGCCAAGCGCTTCAAGGGCAACAATTTCCTTGCCCGTACGTCCGACCTTTATGGCAAGGCTGTCGCTGGCGTTGGACTTTGCCATCATTATCAGCCGCAGACCCTTGCCCCTTGATTTTGAGGAAAGAGTCACAGCACGTCCGCTTCTTTCACGGAGCAACCGCTCAACCATTTCCTCGTTGGGCAGGGTTTCCTCAGTAATGATTTCACGTGGGATTTTCGTCGGGTCGGAGTAATACTGGAGCACGAAATCCTCCAGCATGTTGTCCTCTTTATCGAGGTCGCCAAGGTCAAATTCGGTACGGTCGAAAAGACATCCCATACGGTACATCAGCACCGCCGCACAAGCGTATTCGCCGTTCTGTGCAACAGCAATAATGTCCGTGTCACGCATATCCTCGGCAACGATTTTCTGATTGTCCGCCGCACGCTTGATTGCGGAAATTCTGTCGCGGAGCTTTGCCGCAAGCTCAAAATCAAGATTATCCGCGGCAATCATCATTTTTTCTGTCAACGTTTCAATGGAAGCCTCGGAGCCGTTCTTGATATATTCAACAGCCTGCTCAACGGTTTTATTGTACTCCTCGGCGGAAATTTTACCTGTGCAGACACCCATACACTGCTTGATGTGGTGATTTAAGCAAGGACGGAATTTCCCCATATCCCTGGGAAAAACCTTCTTGCAGGTCGGAAGCATAAAAACCTTGTTGGCTTCCTCAACAGCCTGCTTTGCAACAAAAGTGCTTGTGTACGGTCCGAGGTAGGTGCCGCTGCCCTTCTTCTGCATTTCCATTGTGATTTTCGGATACTCGCCCTCGGAAATCTTTATATAGCTGTAGCCCTTGTCATCCTTCAGCAGAATGTTGTACTTGGGCATATGCTGTTTAATCATTGAGCATTCAAGGACAAGTGCCTCGTACTCGCTGTCGGTTACGATAAAGTCGTAATCGTAGACGTGAGAAACCATTTTCGCAACCTTGGGAGTGTGGTCAGGCGTTTCACGGAAATAGCTTGTAACACGGTTTTTCAGGTTCTTCGCCTTGCCGATGTAAATGATATTCCCGCCCTTGTCACGCATACGGTATACGCCGGGGTTTGTTGTAAGCTTGGCTGTTTTTTCTCTCAGATACGGCAGACGCTCGTTCATCGGCTTTCACTCCTTTCGTTCTTTACATTATAACACAACTTTTCTTTTTCAACAAGTGCAAACATCAATAGTTAATACTTGATTGTTTTTTCACGATATGGTATAATATTTTTGACATTTGAAGGAGGTCATTATATGAAAAGACGACTTAAAATAATCGCACCTATTGCCGTGGTTGTAATTTTGCTGGGAATTGCTTATTTTTTGATTTTGCACCCGAGAATAATGCTTTATGGTGCGGTTAAGGAATTTATCAAGGGTATTCCGTATTCCGCTGATTATTTTACGGAATATACTGTTCATAACGATACATATACTCAATTCGAAACGGATTGGTACACTTTAGAATTGCCTCCTGATATTCAGTTACAGCCACATTTGGAGGGGTCATCTCTCAGACAATATAAAACCAATGATGGGATAACACAAGTTATTATATGTGGTGAATCAGATAATAGTGCTTTAAATATGTATGCTCCTGAAAATTACGGTGAAATAAGCACTGATGAACTGAATATGGAACTTGAAGGTTTCAAAAATGGTTTTGATAAAATAGGGAAAGGTCATCCTGATTCGGCGTACGGTTTGCATAAATGTGCCGCATTGATAAACAGTGATGATTACGATTTCTGGGATTTGGAAAAAGCCTATGCCTTTTCTGTTGTAGGTCTGTTCAAGGCACTTAACGAGCCAATAACAGGTCGTTATCATCTGATTTATGAGAGCGAAGAAATATGCGGTATTTTTTCATATAGTAATAAAACCGACGAGGAAACAAATGCTGAATATTACTCTGTCTGGTTTGATTTTTATTCTACAGATGATTTAAACACAGCGTATTGTATAACTGCTAAAACGCAAACTCTTGAAGAAGCATATGCCATTGTAAACTCAATCAAATTCAATAACTGATTCGGACGGACACCATAAAATACGGTGTCCGTTTTAAATTGCCCCATTCATTAACAAGCAGATACTTGATTATTTTTTCACAATATGGTATAATAATATCCGACATTTTATCACAAGATAACATAACAGAATGTTTACCATATAAGGAAAGAGGAAAAATTATGCTGGAGCTTAAAAATATACGCTGGAAGCTCCCTGAGGGCGATGAAATTCTTAAGGGCATTGACCTTTGCATCCCTGACGGAAAGCTTACGGTTGTTACAGGTCCCAACGGCGGCGGAAAGACCTCTCTTGCAAAGGTTATTGCAGGTCTTTACGACCCCTCCGAGGGCGAAATCATACTTGACGGCGAAAACATCACAAAGTGGGACATTACTGAGCGTGCAAAGGGCGGTATTGCCTACGCTTTTCAGCAGCCTGTCCGCTTCAAGGGTCTGACTGTACGCGACCTGCTGGAATTATCCGCTGAAACAAAGCTTAAAGAAGAAAAAATCTGCTCACTTCTCGGTGAGGTTGGACTTTGCGCAAGAGAATATATGGACCGTGAAGCTGACGCAAGCCTTTCGGGCGGCGAAAGCAAGCGTATCGAAATTGCTACCGTTCTTGCAAGAAAGGGTGCGAAGATGCTTGTATTTGACGAGCCTGAGGCAGGTATTGACCTCTGGAGCTTCACAAATCTGATTGAAGCTTTCCAGCGCCTTAAAACCGAGGACGAGCGTTCTCTGCTGGTTATCTCTCATCAGGAAAGAATTATGGAAATCGCTGACCATATTGTTGTAATTTCCGACGGTAAGGTCAAGATGCAGGGCAGCCGTGACGAAATTCTCCCGCAGCTTCTCAGTGAGCACGGCGCTGCACATAGATGTCCTCTGGGCAAATCTGTAAAGGAGGAGTTCTGATATGGACGAAATTACAAGCAAGCTTCTGGGGCTTGTTGCTGACTGGAACGGCACTGATTTCAAGGGTGCGTACAACATCCGTAAGGACAGTGGCTGTGCAGGCAGACAGAACTCGGAAAATGTTACTATTGAAAACAAGAATGACAACCCGGGCATTGTTATAAAAATCGGCTCAGGCGCACAGAAGGAAACTGTTTACATTCCTGCCTGTGTTACCCACGGCGGCGTAAACGACCTCGTTTACAACGATTTTTACATTGATGAGGGTGCTGACGTTATTATCGTTGCAGGCTGTGGTGTGCACTCCGATGACGAGGAGGAAGCACGTCACAACGGTATCCACCGTTTCTTCGTTGGCAAGAACGCTAAGGTTCTCTACAAGGAAAAGCATATCGGTACAGGCAACGGCAAGGGTGCAAAGAAGATTGACCCTGTTACCGACATCATTATGGAGGAAGGCTCCTACGTTGAGATGGACACCACACAAATCGGCGGTGTAACAAGCTCAAACCGTCTTACAAAGGCAAAGCTTGGCGCTGGTGCAAAGCTTGTTATCCGTGAAAGACTTATGACCGACGGCGACGAAACCGCAAAGTCTGATTTCGAGGTTATTATGGACGGTGAGGATTCGGGTGTTGACCTTGTTTCCCGTTCCGTTGCAAAGGGTAATTCCTATCAGGATTACCACTCCGTAATCAAGGGCAACTGCCGCTGCACGGGTCATTCCGCATGTGACGCAATCCTTGCAGGAAACGGCAGGGTTAACGCTACACCTGAACTTTACGCAGGCGACCTTGACGCTTCACTTATTCACGAGGCGGCAATCGGTAAAATCGCAGGCGAACAGCTTATCAAGCTCCGCACTCTCGGACTTACCGCAGAGGAAGCTGAGCAGAAAATTATTGATGGTTTCCTGAAATAAAATTGCATAAAACTTTAAGGGTATCAAGTGCCAACTTGATACCCTTAATTGTTGATAACATCAGAAAAGTGATATTTTAAAAGGGACGCCCTCTCTTACAGGGCGTCCCCTCTTTCTCGGCTATGCCGAGAAATTCACCCCTTGCGGAGCGCTTCTAAGGCAAAAGAATTTCGTCCTCTGCGGAGGACGACCAAAGGGCTTTGCCCTTTGGAAACCTACCACCTTTGAAAAGGTGGACGAAACTTTCCCTCTTTTATTTTTTATAAAATTTATGAAAGGATAAAACGAATGAAAAAAATCCTGATAGGAATGAGCGGCGGCGTGGACAGCTCTGCGGCGGCGGTGCTTCTTTTACAGCAGGGCTACGATGTAAGCGGCTGTACCCTTAAGCTTTTCGATGGCACGGACGCTTCCGTAAATGACGCCCGCGAAGTCTGCCACAAGCTTGGCATTGAACACCACGTTATTGACATTGCTCCCGACTTTAGGCGTGAAGTAATGGACAAGTTTGCCGACAGCTACATCAACGGCGAAACACCCAACCCCTGCGTGTTCTGCAACCGCACAATCAAGTTCGGCAAAATGCTTGACTATGCCCTCGAAAACGGCTTTGACGGAATTGCCACGGGGCACTACGCACGGATTACCGAATGTGACGGCAGACACTTGCTCGCTTGTGCGGAGGACTTGCGGAAAGACCAGACCTATTTCCTTTACACGCTGAGTCAGCACCAGCTTTCCCACAGCATTTTCCCCTTGTGGAATATGGAAAAGCCGCAGATTCGTGCCATTGCCGAGGAGCACGGCTTAATCACCGCCCGCAAGCGTGACAGTCAGGATATATGCTTTATCCCCGACGGCGATTACGTCAGCTTCATTCTTTCCCACACGGGCAGAACTTTCCCTGAGGGCAATTTCATCGGCACGGACGGTACAATCCTCGGCACTCACGGCGGTATTATCCGCTACACAATCGGTCAGCGCCGCGGTCTTGGAGTAACATTCGGCAAGCCTGTTTATGTCTGTGCAAAAAATGCTGTGGAGAACACAGTTACTCTTTCCGATACCGAATATACGGAAACGGAAATCTATCTTTCCGACGTGAATTATATTTCCGTGGAAAAGCTTGATAAGCCTATGCAGGTTACAGCAAAGGTGCGCTACTCAGCAAAACCTCAGGCGGCAACGGTTTACCCCGAGGAAAACGGGCTGACGAAAATCGTCTTTGCCGAGCCTGTGAGAAACCCTACATCGGGACAGGCGTGCGTATTCTATGACGGGAATATCGTAGTCGGCGGAGGAAAGATTATTTAAACCAACGCATATCATTAGATTGGAGATGTGACAGAATGCACAGCAAAAAAATATTTATTTTAGGTGTAATAACTGCATTGGCACTCTCTTTGACCGGCTGTGTTTCAGACTCCACAGAGGTCAACTGGGAGGAAGAATTTTTCGGCAAGGAAACTTACGCTGAGCTTCAGATGGGTGTAAGCTTTTCAGACAGAAAAGCTGTTCAGCCTGTTCTTGATTTTGCCGACGAAGCTTTTGCCTTTATTGTTGCAACAGATGAAGACAAAAAAGAAGCTGAAGAAAAATTCGGAAAGCTTCATACTTACTGCTTAACAAATGATGATGTAGTTTCAGAGGCACACGCAATTGATTTTCTGTCAGCAAAAACAGACGGAAACAGCGGATATCTTTGGGTTCAATATTCCCAAGAAGGCTATGACAAAAACGGTAAATGCACTTGCGGTGCCTGGGAAATAAAATCCAGATGGACTATCGAAAAAATTGATGATAAATGGGTAGTTACAGATATACTTGAACACCCGTGATAATATAAATTTTGAAAGGAAGATTTATTATGAAAGAAATCACACTTAACGAACTCAGCTTCAACCCTTGGGACAAAATCAGCAAGGAATGGTTCCTGCTGACAAGCGGCGACGAAAACGGCTATAACACAATGACAGCTTCCTGGGGCTTCACAGGTTTTATGTGGAGAAAGCCGCTTTTCACAGCTGTTGTACGTCCAACACGCTACACCTATGAATTTATGGAGAAGAACGACCTTTTCACAGTCAGCTTCTTTGACGAGAAGTTCCGCCCTGCACTGAATTTCTGCGGCTCATATTCGGGACGTGACGTTGACAAGGCTGCAAAGACAGGTCTTGACCCGCTCTTTATCGACGGCACAACCGCTTTCGAACAGGCTGAAATGGTACTTGTCTGTAAGAAGATTTACGCACAGGATATGGACGTGAATTGCCTTGCTGACGAGGTTAAGCCAATCAACGGCAACGATCCAATTCACAAGCAGTACATTGGTGAAATTCTGAAGGTGTACGTGAAGGACTAATGGGATTTTTAGAAATTTTCTTAATAGGAATAGGACTCTCCGCAGACGCATTTTCCGTTGCCGTCTGCAAGGGTCTGAATATGCGTAAGCTTAACCTTAAACACGGCTACATAATTGCGCTTTTCTTCGGCGGCTTTCAGGCAATTATGCCACTTATCGGATATCTTCTCGGCACGAATTTTGCCGACTACATTGAAGCCTTTGACCACTGGATTGCCTTTGTGCTTCTGGGCTTTATTGGCGGCAAAATGGCTATTGAGGCTATCCGTGACAAGGACGAGGACGAGGAAGAAAAGACGGACGTGCTGAAAATCGGCGAGCTAACCGTTATGGCGGTCGCAACAAGCATTGATGCGCTTGCTGTTGGAATTACCTTTGCATTTTTAAAGGTAAACATTCTTCTCTCGGTTCTTCTTATCGGGGTAACGACATTTGCGCTGTCCCTTGCGGGCGTGCTTATCGGAAACAAGTTCGGTGCAAAATACAAGAGCAAGGCTGAACTTGCAGGGGGAATAATTCTTGTGCTGATTGGTGTTAAGATTTTGCTGGAGCATCTGGGGGTTATAAATTTCTAAAAGGAATGAAAAATATGACTGATGTAATCTTTATAATTATTGGTGCACTTATTATTATCGGGGCACTCTACAACATTTACACGCTGATACGCGGCAGGTTTATAAAATACAAGCCTCTTGACCCCGAAATATGGGAAAGGACAACCGCCCGTATTACAGGTAAAACAAGCTACAGCAAAAGAGTTGTACCAGCCTACAAGGCAGGAAAAACCGCCGAAGATATGATTGTTCATGTAAGCGTTGCTGAGTTTGAGGTTGACGGTAAAACCTATTCGGCAGAGGTTGACGAAGTTGACAGAAGCACTGTTGAGCTTTATTACAAGAAGAAAAATCCTCAGTATACCACTACCGAGGAAAAGCACAAGCAGGCATATCTTACCATAAAGCACAGAAGCACCGCCCCCGGTGCCGTTGTCGGAACAGTTATCGCAATTATCGCACTGCTTGCAATAGGCTGGGTGCTTCTTTCCAGCGGAATATCCGAACTAATGAAATGAAAAGGAAACCAACACTATGACTTTAAAAGAATTACACGAAATGACCGACAATATGCTTGCTGTGGCAGGAGTGGAGGACCACCGCTTCGACACGGACTGTCTTTTTCAGGACATTCTCCGTGCTGACAAGCTTGCACTTATGCTTCGCGGCGATGACGAAGTCCCCGAAGCTGACGCTGACAAGCTTATGGCGGCGGCGGAAAAACGCTGTATCGGAATTCCGCTTCAGTATATTCTCGGCACCTGGGAATTTTTCGGAAGGACCTTCCACGTGGGCGAGGGCGTGCTGATACCACGTCCCGACACGGAGGTGCTTGTTGAGGAAGTTGTGAAGCACTTTATGAACAACGGCAACACTTCCCCCGAAATCTGCGATTTGTGTAGCGGTACAGGCTGTATTGCCATAACGCTGAAAAAGGAAATCCCACAGGCAACAGTACACGCTGTTGAGCTTTCCTCAGACGCTATGCCGTACCTTGTGAAAAATATCCGCCTCAACGAAGCGGATTTGAAAATTATAAAGGGTGACATTACCGACGGACGGTTAATGGACAACTTCCGTGACCCTGAGGACGAGCTTGAATACCGCAAGATTGACTGTATCGTATCAAATCCGCCGTACCTTACCGACAAGGAAATGACGGAGCTTTCCAAGGAAGTGAAGCGTGAGCCTGAGCTTGCTCTGAGAGGCGGCACGGACGGTCTGAAATTCTACCGCATCATCGCTTGCCTGTGGAAGGAAATTCTCCGCGAGGGCGGTCTGCTTGCCTTTGAAATAGGCTGGGAGCAGGGCGAAGCTGTCAAGGAAATCCTTGAGCGAAACGGCTTTACAGACGTGAAAATCACAAAAGACTATGCAGGAAACGACAGAGTAGTTACAGGCATTAAATTATAATTTAGCGGGGAGAGTGTGGAGACCTATTGAGG
>CALATN010000027.1 GCA_937891895.1 uncultured Clostridia bacterium | reverse complement strand
TTTTTGTTTTATACTTGCTGACGTCGATAAATTCTGCCTGAACTTGTTTATGAATTATGCGATCACGTTTTGCTTGCTCAATTCTGGTGCGTTTGCTTTTTGTGATACTGTCAGACTGGTTGGTATTATATATACCTTTTTTATTTTTATTAAATACCAGTGTTTGAATATATGAATTTTCGGTGTACAAGACCTTTTTCAATGCTGCTTTTTCTGCCTTGCGTGCGGCCCGTCTATCTTCTTTAGATGCGTATTCTTTGTCACGCATTGTGTATTCAGACAAATAATCAGCCATATGATTGGTCAATGCATTTAAAAACTTTAAATCTCGTGTTTTTGGAAATATGCGCAGATACAGCTTAGACGTCTGGATTAAAAATTCTTCACGATCAGCGGTATATGCGTATTCGTGAAACCATCTGTCACGCAGTGTTTCAACATTGTCATACGATTTTCCAAATTTATCCAGGAATTTGTCCAGAATATATACCTTGTATTCTAAAAATTCTTTGAATGCTGCGCTGTTTTTATTACGTGCCATAATATCTTCCTTAGTTTTAGACCAAAGAATTATAGCATACAAAAAAAACGTTTGTCAATCTATATTGTGTTTTTTGTCTTATTTTGCATTCTCGTCACGTAATCTGTAATATTCACAGATTGCAAAGTGTCTGTCATAACCAGGTGCAGGGCAGAGAAACTTTACCTTTTCGCACTTGCCCCAAGGCTTTTCGCTGCCGTAAACGCCGTGTGTAACAGCTCTTGCAACTGTATCATACATAAGGGAAAGGCTGGAGTTACCGCCGATGATGATTTCATCTGTACCAACACCGAGAAGCTCACCGAAAAGCTTCTTTGCGTCAGGAATACCTGTCAGCATACCGTAGTTACGGCAGTCTGTACCGTCGTCAGCAATCATACTTGCGGAGTTTGTGAACACGTCAAACATTGGCATTGCAATGTCAAGCTGGTCAGCGCCCGGCTTACCTCTGGACATATCAAGCTTCATACCCTTTGCCTTGTATGCCTCATACTCCTTTTCGCACTCCGCCTTGAATGCGGAAAGCTGTTCCTTACTCATTTCTGTAAGCTTCATAACCAATTCTTCCCTTTCGATTTATATTATTAACATTATATGCAATATTCTGAAATTGTATCGTCACAAAATACAGTTGTTTTTCCTGCACGTACAATTTTTCTTTGCAGTCTATTTTATATAATAATACAAAACCGTGATTTTTGCAAGCTTTTTTTATTGTTCTTGCAAAATATCGCCCCTTTGAACATATCACACTCGCATTTTGAATTACCCCGATGTGAATATTGCACTAAAACCACAGATTGACAAGTTGGGACAAATACAATATAATGGTATGAGAGGTGATAATATGGAACGTATCGCGAAATTTGAAAAGGTAAGCTTCGGGCAGTTTGCGGCGGATTGGAGTAAGAATTATCCTGACTGCACCGAGGATAAGATAAAGGAAATCTATGAGGCAATTCCGTTGCCTGTCCGCGCTACGGCTGGGTCGGCGGGATATGATTTTTGCCTGCCCGACGGAATAGAACTTGCGGCTGGCGAGGGTATGCTTATCCCAACGGGTATCCGTGCGAAAATTGCTGACGGGTGGGTGCTGAATATTTACCCCAGAAGCGGTCTTGGGTTCAAGTTCCGTTTACAGCTTGACAACACCGTGGGAATAATCGACGCTGACTATTACAACGCGGCAAACGAGGGACACATTATGGTCAAGGTCACAAACGACGGACGTCACGGCAAGACGTTGTCCCTTGAACGTGGAAAAGGCTTTGCGCAGGGCGTGTTCCTGCCATTTGGTATAACCGTTGACGACGAGGCTGACGGCGAGAGAGTCGGCGGTTTTGGTAGTACGAATGTGTAACTATTGAAAATCAAATTGGGAGGAAAAATTGTGAAAAGAAAATTTCTGAGCATTTTTGCGGCACTTGCTGTCGCTGTAAGTCTTGCAGGCTGTCAGTCACAGGAACCTGCGGCTGAGGAAGTTGTGGAAATGAAGGTTGTGGAAGCGTCCGAAAGCGGCTGGACACACGAACAGGTAAGCGAGGTCACATATCTTTGCGGGAAGCCGTTCTCGTTACCCTGCAGTCTTGAGGATTTGCCCGATGATTTTGAAATAGGTGAGCCACGCTACCGAGACAAGGATACTGTCCTGAAAACATACATAACAATTGACGGACAGGACAGCGGTTATTATGATTCGCTGATTTTGCTGAACGGTGAACATGTAGGTATTGTGTATTACTACGAAAGCGGAAATGACAATATTGTTTTCGGCATTGAGTTTTATCCCTTTGAAAGCGAAGGAAGGGATTTTGTAATCAATGGCATCAATCAGAATTCTTCCTTTGAAGATGTCAAAAAGGCATTGGGCAATTCTATGGTCAGGGATGAAAATATTACTGCTATACATGATTACAAAATTTCCAATTCCGAATATCCTGAAGAAGTTATAAGAATTATTTCTTTTGATGAAGATGAGGTTATTGCGATAGCTCATGTTTTACTCATTATGAAGAAGGATTAATCGCCGTTTAAATTTGTCAATTCGGTTACAAATTTTTACAATGTGGTACAATTGTTGAAAAGCCCCTTTTGTAGTGGTACTATTAAGGTAACACGACAGAAGGGGTTGCTTGTGTAATAATTTAAACGGAGGCAATTATGCAGACTACAGGAATTACAGAACAAATCAAAAGCTTACTCAAACCTGACCGCACGCTTATTATCGGAATTGACGGTTTGGGTGGTGCAGGAAAAAGCACAGTTTCCGAAGCGGTATACGGACAACTTTGCAAAGACGGCTACAACGTTACCCTGCTTCACATTGACGATTTTATTCACCCACGTTCAGTACGCTACAATGACAGCTATGCCGAGTGGGAGTGCTACTACAACATTCAATGGCGGTATGATTACCTTGTAAACAAAGTAATTCAGCCGATAAAATGTGGTGAATTCAAGGGTGCAATCGAACTTTATGACAAGGAAAATGATACATATTATCTGAATACCGTTGACATTACCGTGGGAAGTGTTGTTATAGTGGAGGGCGTGTTCCTGCAAAGAGAAGAACTGCGTGACCTGTTTGATTTTATGATTTACATTGACATTTCAGAGTCGGTGCGGCTTGAACGTGTACTTGAACGTGACGGCTATATCGGTGACAAGGAACAGATAAAGGCTAAGTATGACAACCGCTATTTTCCTGCGGAACGTCATTACGTTGAAAAGTGCCTGCCTGCAATGAATGCGGACTACGTTATAAAGGAGTAAGCTATGGTAAAATGGTTATTCTTTGATTTGGGCGGCACGGTTTATGATGAAACATTTTCCGATAAACAACGTATTGACAGACTTATTGAAAAAGCACAGCTTGATATTGCATACGATGATTTTTATGCTGAAATGCAGAAATCGGCGGCAGAATTTGCACAGTCACCCTTTGGTGCAGCACGTGAAAAGCTTGGGATTGAGGAAAACGTGCCTTACTCAAATGAGAAAGAAATTCTTTACCCCAACGCTGTTGAGGTTATCAGAAAGCTTTCCGAAAAATATAAGCTTGGTATAATTGCAAATCAGCCGCCCAATACAGCTGAACGGCTGAAAAATGACGGGCTGTATGACTTGTTTCAAATCTGCTTGCTGTCGGAATGTGTGAACCTGTTCAAGCCTGACACGGCTTTCTTTAAGCGTGCGCTTGAAGAAACAGAATGTCAGCCGCATGAAGCAGTAATGATTGGCGACAGGCTTGACAATGACGTTTTCCCTGCAAAAAGCGTGGGAATGAAAACTGTGAGAATTGTGCAGGGACTTTATTCCGTTCAGTGTGCTTCGCGAGATGAGTATGCGGCTGATTATGAGATCGGAAGTCTTGAGGAATTGATTGATATAGAATTTTGATAGAACATCGGGGAGGCAACAAAATGAAAAAACTTTACGCAATAATTACAGCGGCACTTCTCCTGTGCGGCTGTACACAGAATAATAATTCGGTTACGGAAACGGTGGTCAGTGAGAGCGTTACTGCTGAGGCTGTTACGGAGGACGTGACAAGCGTTACAACCGTACCTGAAACAGAAACCGTTTCGAAAACAACAGTTTACACTATGCCGTCTGTGCCGTCGGCAGACAGGATTGAGGTCGGCTACTCGGAAGATGATGAATATATCGTTATCGGACGTGAAATGTGGAAGCAGTACAACGAAACCCTGTGGGATTATTTCGGCACGAGCTGTCATATGAAGTGGCACTACACCAATGGCGAAGGCCACACCAATTCCACAGACGCAAGGTGTTACCTCGAGGTTGATGGACTTTACACCGACAGGGAAAATGAAGTCTACACCGAAATGAACTACGCTGAGGCGAGAGAGTTTCTCATCAGCGAGCTTAATATCACGGAACACGGCTTTGATGACTTATGCAGATTTTCTCCGGGGGCATACGTTGAAAAGGACGGCAAGCTCTTGGTAGGTCAGGCTGACGGCGGTTACGACGGCTGGGATTTCTGCTACATCACCGACTACAAGGCGGAGGACGGCACCGACACCCGCAACTACGGCGTCCTGTGCGGTCTGCCGGAGACCCGCCGGTTGTTCGGTGAGATCTTCGGGGTCTCG
>CALATN010000026.1 GCA_937891895.1 uncultured Clostridia bacterium | reverse complement strand
TCTTTTTTACTCCTCATGTTTCAAAAACAGAAGCCATTTGCTACACTGAGAATGAAATAGAAAACTCTTCTGATACTGTAGCTGAAATAGAAGTAGCATTTTCAAGAATTATAGGTCCATTATCTATTACGAATGTTATGGAATCAGTTAAATATAAAAACGCAGGAGTGATTTTTATGGAAACGCCTAAAATTTTTGAAAGTTTGGGTAAAAGCGTTATATCAGGATAAGAAACGCCCTTTTCCCACTTGCTTATAGCCGATTCCGACACGAATAACGCTTTTGCAAGCTCCTTTGTAATATCTGCTTTCGGAGTTCTTGTGCCCGATTCATACTGAGCGATTCTAATGTCAGCTGTTTTTTCGGGAAATCCGATAAGCTGACCGAGATACTTTTGTGTGAAATTCTTTAAATTGCGAATGTGTTTGATTCTTTCGCCGATAGCCATTTCAAATCACCTCAAATAATATGATACACATAGTATAGCATATATGTTTAGTGCTTGTCAACAAAAATTAAACAAAAAAGTTTTATTTTTTCTTCAATATGTAAAAACGGCTTCCAACCTTGATTGGAAGCCGTTTAAATAGATTAAACTGTTGCAGGTGCTGTATGCTCTGCGGTTTCGTTCTTGACAACCTGTGTATTATTGTAAACATCCATACCTGTACCTGCAGGAATGAGCTTACCGATAATAACATTTTCCTTAAGTCCCTGGAGATAGTCGCTCTTACCCTTGATTGCTGCGTCGGTAAGTGCTCTTGTTGTCTCCTGGAAGGAAGCTGCGGACATAAAGCTGTCGGAGTTGGACGAAGCCTTTGTAATACCCTGAAGAACAGGGATTGTTGTAACAAGAGTTACATTTGTTTCGCCTGCGTCAATTCTTGCCTGAAGCTCAGAGTTGATCTGCTCAATTTCACGCTTGTCAACAAGTGTGCCTGGAAGCAGATAGCTTGAACCGCTGTCATCAACCTTAACCTTGCGGAGCATCTGACGAACGATAACTTCAATGTGTCTGTCGTTGATATCAACACCCTGCTGACGGTAGGTTTTCTGAACTTCTGTGATAATATAGTTCTGAACAGCCTGCTGACCATTTACTGCGAGAATATCGCCTGGGTTGATAGCACCTTCTGTAAGAGGTGCACCTGCTTCAACCACGTCACCCTCGTGAACCTTGATCTTGAAGCCGTATGGTACAGGATAATACTCTTCTGCACCTGTTTCAGCATTCGTGATGATAACATTTCTGATCTTCTTGATTTCTTCCATACGAACTGTACCGCTGATTCTTGCGATAATAGACGCATTCTTCGGACGGCGGCTTTCAAAGAGTTCTTCAACTCTTGGAAGACCCTGTGTGATATCTTCTGCGGAAGCGATACCACCTGTATGGAACGTTCTCATTGTAAGCTGTGTACCAGGTTCACCGATAGACTGAGCAGCGATTACGCCGACAGCTTCACCGACAGCAACGAGGTTGCCGTTTGCGAGGTTTGCACCGTAACACTTAGCACATACGCCGTGCTTAGCCTTACAATTGAGTACGGAACGGATTTTAACCTTTTCGACACCGCTGTCAACAACCTTCTGAGCATCAATCTCATTCATAAGCTTGTTATGGCTCATGATAAGGTCGCCTGTATTCGGGTCACGAAGGTCTTCCATAAGGTAACGACCAACGAGACGCTCCTTGAGAGGCTCAATCATTTCGTTACCGTTCTTGATTGTGTAAACTTCGATACCCTCTGTTGTTCCGCAGTCTTCCTCACGGATGATTACATCCTGAGAAACGTCTACGAGACGACGTGTAAGGTAACCGGAGTCGGCAGTACGGAGCGCTGTATCGGCAAGACCCTTACGAGCACCACGAGATGAGATGAAGTATTCGAGGATATTAAGACCTTCACGGTAATTAGCACGAATAGGCATCTCAATTGTAGAACCTGAGGTATTGGCGATAAGACCACGCATACCTGCCAGCTGACGAATCTGGTTGATACTACCACGGGCACCTGAGTCAGCCATCATAAAGATTGGATTGTACTTGTCAAGACCATTCTTCAAGGCAACTGTTACCTCATCAGTAGCTGCATTCCAGATATCGATAAAGCGCTTGGACTTTTCAGCAGCTGAAATGAAACCGCGCTTATAGAGCTTGTTGATTTTTTCAACCTTTGCGTCTGCATTGGCAAGAATATCCTTCTTTGCTTCAGGAATTTCTGCGTCACAAACAGCAACTGTGATTGCAGCTCTTGTAGAGAACTTATAACCGAGAGCCTTGATATCATCAAGAACCTCAGCAGTCTTAGCTGTACCGTGGATACGGATACAACGGTCAACAATATCAGAAAGCTGACCCTTCTTAACGAGGAAGTCAATTTCGAGGTCAAACTGCTTATCAGAATTTGTTCTGTCAACATAACCAAGATTCTGAGGAATCTTTTCGTTGAAGATAATTCTTCCGACTGTACATTCAATCAGCTTGGAAACTGTTCTGCCGCCGATATCCTTGGATATACGAACCTTGATTGGAGCGTGGATGGAAACTACGCCTTCATTGTAAGCCATGAGTGCTTCGTTCACATCACGGAATACCTTTCCTCCGCCCTTTTCAAGATACTGACCGTTCTCGTCCTTTTCTTCCTTCTTCATTGTAAGGTAGTAGGAACCAAGAACCATGTCCTGTGAAGGAACTGCAACAGGACGTCCGTCAGAAGGCTTGAGGAGGTTATTTGCAGCAAGCATAAGGAAACGAGCCTCTGCCTGTGCTTCTGCGGAAAGTGGAAGGTGAACAGCCATCTGGTCACCGTCAAAGTCAGCATTGAACGCTGTACATACCAGTGGGTGAAGCTTGATAGCTCTGCCTTCTACGAGGATTGGCTCAAACGCCTGGATACCGAGTCTGTGAAGCGTAGGAGCACGGTTAAGGAATACAGGATGATCCTTGATCACGTTTTCGAGTGCATCCCACACATCGTTCTCAGCTCTGTCTACCTTCTTACGAGCAGACTTGATATTTGTAGCCTTGCCTGTATCAACAAGGCGCTTCATAACAAATGGCTTGAAGAGTTCGAGCGCCATTTCCTTTGGAAGACCGCACTGGAACATCTTGAGTTCAGGACCAACTACGATAACGGAACGACCTGAGTAGTCAACACGCTTACCGAGGAGGTTCTGACGGAAACGGCCCTGCTTACCCTTGAGCATATCGGAAAGTGACTTGAGGGCACGGTTGTTAGGACCTGTAACAGGTCTGCCGTGTCTGCCGTTGTCAATAAGTGCGTCAACAGCTTCCTGAAGCATTCTCTTTTCGTTTCTGATGATGATATCAGGAGCTTCAAGCTCAAGCATTCTCTTAAGACGGTTATTTCTGTTGATAACACGTCTGTAGAGGTCATTGAGATCGGAAGTTGCATATCTGCCGCCGTCCAGCATAACCATAGGACGGATATCAGGTGGGATAACAGGAACAACATCGAGAATCATCCACTCTGGCTTATTGCCGGAAAGACGGAATGCTTCGATGATTTCAAGTCTTTTGAGAAGCTTGATTTTCTTCTGTCCCGGAGGGAGCTCGGCAAGCTCTGCTTTAAGCTCATTTGAAGCAGATTCAAGATTATTTGTCCAGTTTTCCTTATTTGCAATTTCGTTGAACTCACCGTTTGCATTCGCTGCATCAATATTTTCAAAGAAAATTCTTTCGATATACTGAGAGCCTGTTTCAACAGTAATGAGAGCACCCTGCTCTTCTTCCTGTCTTCTGTTGAAAGGAATAATTTCTTCCTTATAGATTGTTCTGGAAACAATGTCGCCAACGCTGTAATTTTCATTTTCTGCATTGTCAGAAATCACATAGTAACGCTTGGCAAGGAAATCCTTGATCTGTTCCTCGTCAATATCTGTAACCTTTGCAAAATCGCTGAGGTTAGCCATAATATATGTGTCATATCTGTCAGGATTGTATTCATCAAGCAGTTCCTTGATAGCTTCGGCACCCATTTCAGCAACGAAATCGTCCTCATACTTTTCACGCATATCTGCGTATTCCTTTTCTGTAAGGAGCTGCTTCTTAACGAGTTCTGTGTTGCCGGAATCGGTAACAATATATTTTGTGAAGTAGAGAACCTCTTCAAGGCGCTTCTGGGAAACTTCGATAACCTGACCAATTCTGGAAGGTGTACCCTTGAAGTACCAGATATGGGATACAGGAGCTGCAAGCTCAATGTGGCCCATACGCTCACGACGAACCTTTGCGCGTGTTACTTCAACGCCACAGCGGTCGCAGACCTTGCCCTTGAAGCGGATTTTCTTATACTTACCACAGTGACACTCCCAGTCCTTCTGTGGGCCAAATATTCTTTCACAGAAAAGGCCGTCACGTTCAGGCTTCTGAGTTCTGTAGTTAATTGTTTCAGGCTTTTCAACCACACCGTGAGACCATTTTCTGATCTGTTCGGGTGACGCAAGACCGATTTTTATAGATTCAAAAGTATTGAATTCCAAATATAACACTCCTTTAAACTATTGTTTCAATGAGAAGCGGTGTTCCGTCCCGCAGATACGGGACAGAACCGAGTGTATCATTATCAGACAAGATCGTCGTCGTCATCGAAGGAATAATCTTCTTCGTCCTCGTCGCTGTCATAATCACCGTAATCGTCATCGTCTTCTTCGAGGGAGAAGCCGTCATCAAGGAAGTCCTCCTCGACGATTTCGTCCATATCTTCTGCGTCTGAAACAGGATGTGAAATAATATCGTCATCGTCCTCAAATGTCTGCTTGAGGTCGATTTCTTCGTTATTTTCGTCAAGAACCTTAACGTCAAGACAAAGAGACTGAAGTTCCTTGATGAGTACCTTGAAGGATTCAGGGATACCTGGCTTAGGAACGTTCTGACCCTTAACGATTGCCTCATAGGTCTTTACACGTCCTACAGTATCGTCAGACTTGACTGTAAGGATTTCCTGAAGTGTATATGCTGCACCGTAAGCTTCAAGAGCCCAAACTTCCATTTCACCGAAACGCTGACCGCCGAACTGAGCCTTACCGCCGAGAGGCTGCTGTGTAACAAGTGAGTATGGACCAACAGAACGAGCGTGAATCTTATCGTCAACGAGGTGGTGGAGCTTGAGGTAATACATATAACCAACAGTTACAGGGTTGTCGAACTTGTCACCTGTACGTCCGTCGTAAAGAATTGTCTTACCGTCTTCTCTCATGCCTGCTTCCTTGAAGCACTCACGGATATCATCTTCGTGTGCGCCGTCGAATACAGGAGTCATAATCTTCCAGCCAAGCTTCTTAGCTGCCATACCGAGGTGAACCTCGAGAACCTGACCGATGTTCATACGTGAAGGTACGCCCAGAGGGTTAAGAACGATATCCAGTGGTGTACCGTCAGGAAGGAATGGCATATCTTCGGACTTGAGGATACGTGAAACTACACCCTTGTTACCGTGACGACCGGCCATCTTATCGCCGACAGAAATCTTACGCTTCTGAGCGATGTAGCAGCGAACGAGCATATTTACGCCAGGAGCAAGCTCTTCGGAGTTTTCCTTTGTAAATACCTTAACATCAACGATAACGCCTGCCTCACCGTGAGGAACCTTAAGAGAGTTATCACGAACTTCTCTTGCCTTTTCACCGAAGATTGCACGGAGAAGTCTTTCTTCAGCTGTAAGCTCAGTTTCACCCTTTGGTGTAACCTTACCAACGAGGATATCGCCTGCACGGACTTCAGCACCGATACGGATAATACCGCGGTCATCAAGGTCCTTGAGTGCATCTTCACCAACGTTAGGGATGTCACGGGTAATTTCTTCAGGTCCGAGCTTTGTATCACGGGATTCAATCTCATATTCTTCAATATGGATGGAAGTATACATATCTTCACGAACAACACGTTCATTAAGGAGAACGGCGTCTTCGTAGTTGTAGCCTTCCCATGTCATGAAGCCGATGAGAGCGTTCTTACCGATGGAAATTTCACCGTTGCATGTAGCAGGGCCGTCAGCAAGAACCTGTCCAACGTGTACCTCTTCACCCTTGTCAACGATAGGACGCTGGTTTACGCAGGTACCCTGGTTGGAACGCTTGAACTTTGTAAGCTTATAAGTGTGTGTTGCGCCTGTGCCTTCCTTGACAACAACTTCGTCAGCGGAAACACGTTCAACAACACCGTCGTGCTTGGAAACAACACATACGCCTGAGTCAACGGCAGACTTGTACTCCATACCTGTACCAACGATTGGTGCTTCGGTCTTGAGGAGAGGAACAGCCTGACGCTGCATGTTCGCACCCATGAGGGCACGGTTTGCGTCGTCGTTTTCAAGGAACGGAATCATCGCAGTAGCGATGGAAACAACCATCTTTGGAGAAACGTCCATATAATCGATACGTTCACGTTCACATTCAAGAATCTGGTCACGGTAACGTGCGTTAACGATAGGACGTGCAAACTTGCCTTCTTCTGTAAGAGGTTCGTTTGCCTGAGCAACTGTGAAGTTATCTTCAACGTCAGCTGTCATATATACAACTTCGTCAGTTACGACACCTGTTGCCTTATCAACCCTTCTGTAAGGAGCTTCGATAAAGCCGTATTCATTGATACGAGCAAAGGAAGCGAGGTAAGAGATAAGACCGATGTTAGGTCCTTCAGGAGTTTCAATAGGACACATTCTTCCGTAGTGGGAGTAGTGTACGTCACGAACTTCGAATCCGGCACGGTCACGGGAAAGGCCGCCAGGACCGAGGGCTGAAAGACGTCTTTTATGTGTAAGCTCTGCAAGAGGGTTAGTCTGGTCCATAAACTGTGAAAGTGGGGATGAACCAAAGAATTCCTTAATTGCAGCTGTGATAGGTCTGATATTGATAAGAGCCTGCGGAGTGATGGAATCCATATCCTGTGCCTGAATATTCATTCTTTCACGGATAACTCTTTCCATACGTGAGAAACCAATTCTGAACTGATTCTGGAGAAGCTCACCTACAGAACGGATTCTTCTGTTGCCGAGGTGGTCGATATCGTCGACAAGGCCAACACCTTCACAGAGATTGATGAAGTAGCTGATTGTAGCATAGATATCATCAATGATGATGTGCTTAGGAATGAGCTCTTCAGCACGGGACTTTACCATTTCCTCAAGTTCTTCCTTATCGGAAGCTGTTTCGAGGATTTCCTTGAGAACCTTGAAGTATACCTTTTCGTTGATGCCGTATTTTTCAGGATCAAAATCAACGTAAGGAGCCATATCAACCATACGGTTGCCGAGAACCTTTACTTCACGTTCTTCAATGCTATGGGAAGTTTCACCTGTAGGTGTTGTATAAGTTTCCTTATGCTCAACACGGAGCCATACTTCGCCTACACCTGCCTGCTCGATTTCCAGAGCCTTATCATAAGTGACAAGATCGCCTTCGTCAGCCATAATTTCGCCTGTAAGCGGATTAGCAACAGGTCTGGACAGGTAGTGTCCTGTAATTCTGGAAGCTACACCAAGCTTCTTGTTATACTTGTAACGTCCGAAACGTGCAAGGTCATATCTCTTTGCGTCAAAGAAAAGACCATTGAGGTGATTTTCAGCACTTTCAACCGTAGGTGGTTCACCAGGACGAAGCTTCTTATATACTTCAAGAAGAGCTTCTTCTCTGTTCTTTGTTGTATCCTTCTGAAGAATAGTCTGGTTAAGACGTTCATCAGAACCGAAAACTTCTTCAATTTCAACATCTGTGCCGCAACCGAGGGAGCGGATGAATGTTGTAAGAGGAATTTTTCTGTTTTTATCAATTCTTACATAAGCAACATCGTTTGAGTCCATTTCATACTCAAGCCATGCACCTCTGTTAGGGATAACAGTTGATTTAAAAAGGTCCTTACCGGTCTTATCCTTTTCAAATGAGTAGTAAACACCGGGAGAACGAACGAGCTGTGATACGATAACACGCTCAGCACCGTTGATTACGAACGTACCGCTGTCTGTCATAAGCGGGAAATCGCCCATAAACACTTCATTTTCTTTTACTACACCTGTTTCCTTGTTCCAGAGAGTAGCCTTTACTCTCAGCGGAGCTGCGTAAGTTACATCACGTTCCTTACATTCTGCTACGGAATACTTAGGTGTGTCGTCGATGGAATAGTCCACGAAATTGAGGACAAGATTACCGTTATAGTCGGTAATTGCCGCTACGTCGCGGAATACTTCTTTAAGTCCCTCCTCCAGAAACCATTTGTAGGAATTTTTCTGCACCTCGATAAGGTTCGGCATTTCGAGAGCTTCATTGATCTTACTGAAACTCATTCTCGTCGTTTTACCGAGCTGCACCGGCTTGACATTCACCATAGGCGGGTCCCTCCTTATTTTTTTGCGGGGATAAACAACTTCCGAAAAAGATTTTTTTCTCGGAGCTATTGCATTCTTTTAGCCGATGTGTTATACTATATATAACGTCAAAACGGCATAAGAATACATTATGATACAGTATATTATTATACAACAATATTCAAGCATTGTCAAGAACTTTTCCACGATTTCTTTAATTTATTAAAAATAACCGTATTCGTACTAAAAACGAATACGGTTATTTTAAATTTTATACAAAAAACACAACATTTAGTGTTCCGTTTTACTGACCGCCCCAATATTTGCGGTCAAGGCTTCTGAACTGGACAGCCTGTGCGATATGTGCCTTATCGATGAGTTCAGAGCCGTTCATATCGGCGATTGTTCTTGCCACTTTCAGTATTCTGTCGTACGCACGGGCAGAAAGTCCCATTTTTTCAAATACATTTTTTAAGGTATCCTTTGCTCTGTCAGTCATAACACAGACTTCCGAAAGCATATCTGAGGTAATTCTTGCATTACAGGTAACTTTTGTACCCTTGAAGCGTGCATTCTGAATTTCTCTTGCCGCCTGAACTCGCTCCCTTATCTGTGCAGAGCTTTCCTCCTTTGTTGCTGAGGAAATATGCTCAAACTCAACAGGAGGCACTTCTACGTGGATATCAAACCTGTCGAGGAGAGGTCCGCTGATTTTCGAAAGGTATGCAGAAACCTGTTTCTGTGAACAGGTACATTTCCTTGTGGGGTGTCCGTAGTAGCCGCAGGGACATGGATTCATTGCGGCAACGAGCATAAAGCTGCACGGATATGTAATTGCACCTGATGCGCGGGAAATTGTCACCTGCTGGTCCTCAAGGGGCTGACGGAGAATTTCAAGTGCGGGACGCTGGAATTCAGCGAGTTCATCAAGGAACAACATTCCATTATGTGCGAGAGATATTTCGCCCGGACGAGGAATTGTTCCGCCGCCTGCAAGTCCTGCTGACGAAATAGTATGGTGCGGACTTCTGAATGGTCTTGTGGTTACAATCGGTGTTTCTTTTGATTCATCGTTCATATTAATTAGTTCATCAATATGTGGTTGTAATGAATTAATTTGCAAACTAAGTTCTTTATTCCTATTTTCATTAGTAACAAGTTCATCTTCAAGGATGGCTAATTGACTATTTTTTTCTTCATCAGTTAATTTTTTATCATTATTTAGTTGTTTCCTTTGGTTTTGCAAGTCACTTTTTTCATTTTTTAAATCATCTAATTGTGATTTAATTGTTAATAATTTACTTTCTTGTGTTTTTAATTGCTCATTTATTATGTTAAGGTTATCTTCTTGTTTACTTAATTGCTCTTTTAAAGTTTTGGGAGACTCACATAATTGTAGGTTTTTTGGAAAAGCACTCTTTTAAAGATAGTGGAATGACAACTAAATGTGTTGTCATTTTTTTATAATTAAATTAAAAGGAGAAAA
>CALATN010000025.1 GCA_937891895.1 uncultured Clostridia bacterium | reverse complement strand
ACAGAGTTTATGCGGCAATGTCTGCAATCGCAGAAGAATATGCGGCAACACTTGAAGAAAAACCTGTTAAAACAGCAGTAGAAGAATTTGCAAGCAGAAAGTATTACTTCGTTGAAGATTCTTCACTCCGTTCTGCTAAGGACTAATAACTATCTGGAGGAATAAATTTGCTTAAGATCAGACATTTAGCAGCTGTTGCTGTTAGTTCAACTTCATTCGGATATGATAAACGATATCAGTATATAATACCGCTTGAAATGGAGAACAAAATAGATGTCGGAATCAGAGTTCTTGTCCCATTTGGTAAAGGTAATCGTAAAAAAATAGCCGTTATTATACGTATTGATGAAGTAACAAATGAAGATTTGAGCAAGTTTAAGCCAATCAGTTCCATAATTGATGATGAATCATTATTAAATGAAGAAATGCTTGATTTAATAATTTGGATAAGAAATACGACATTATGCACATATTTTGATGCATTCAGAACACTTATTCCTATTGGACTCAGCGTTAATTTGTCTACAGAATATTTATTAGCTGATAATTCTGAATTAAATGAGGCGCTTTTGACACCCGATGCATCAAATTTACTTCAGAAAATAAAAGCAGATTTTTCAATCATAGAAAATTCAGAAAAAAAAATTATTGATGAACTTATACAAGCGGGATTCATAACAGAAAAAAATCTATTTAAACGAAAGAAAAAAGATGATACCGTTAAAATGATTCGTTTTACTGAAGAATATCTTAACGGCAAAATATCAATTAAGCCTTCTGTAAAACAAAATGCTGTTATTTCTTTGATAGAAGAAAGCACAACTGCCTCGATAAAAGAAATAACATATATATGTGGTGTAACTACATCTGTAATAAATAATCTTATTCAAAAAAAAGTCCTTGAATCATATGAATATGAAGTCATACAAAGCCCTAATATAGATGCTGTTTTAAATGTAGACGATATAGTTCTTAACAATGAACAAACTGCTGCGTTTAAGGGCATAACCGAATTGATAAATAAACAGAAAGCTGACGTTGCACTGCTATATGGTGTAACAGGTAGCGGTAAAACATCAGTTTTTCTGAAAACAATTAAACATACTCTTGATATGGGACGAAATGTCATTATGCTAATCCCTGAGATTTCTCTTACTCCACAAGTAGTAGATAAATTCCAGTCTTATTTTGGGAATCTCGTCGCTATAATGCACAGTAATTTGTCACTTACACAAAGGCTCAATGAATACAAGAGAGTAAAAAGCGGTCAAGCAAGAATAGTTGTCGGAACAAGAAGCGCTGTTTTTGCACCATTGGAAAACATTGGCCTTTTTATTATCGATGAAGAAGGAGAACACACTTACAAATCAGAATCATCCCCAAGATATAACGCAAAGGAAATCGCAAAAAAAAGATGCTTATATCATAATGCACTGGTATTGATGGCATCTGCAACACCTTCTGTTGAAAGTTTTTATTATGCTAATACAGGCAGATATAAATTATTTGAAATAGAAAAACGTTATTCTCAACAAGTACTTCCAACAGTTGAAATGGTGGATTTGGGAACAGATGGTTTTTATGGCAATTCAACTATTTTTTCAGAAAGACTTGTGGAAGAAATAAACTATAATCTTGAAAAAAAAGAGCAGATTATACTTTTGCTGAATAGACGTGGTTATCATACCTATATAAACTGTTCTGATTGCAAAGAGCCTCTTATGTGCCCTAATTGTAGTATTCCACTTACATATCATAAAACAAATGGTAGACTTATATGTCATTATTGTGATTATAACACAGAAATGACTAAAAGTTGTCCTAATTGCAATTCTGAACACTTGAGATTAACCGGCATCGGAACCCAAAAGGTTGAAGATGAAATCACTTCGTTATTTCCAAATGCACGCATCCTCAGAATGGATGCTGACACCACTTACTCTCGATATGCGTATGAAAAAAATTTCAAAGCTTTTGAAAATAAAGAATACGATATAATGCTTGGAACGCAAATGATTGCGAAAGGCCTTGATTTTCCTGACGTAACACTTGTTGGTGTATTATCAATAGATAAATCACTGTTCTCCGGAGATTTCAGAAGCTATGAAAGAACTTTTTCTCTAATAACACAAGTTGTCGGGAGATGTGGAAGAGGTCAAAAGCAGGGAAGAGCTCTTATTCAGACTTATGTACCTGAACATTATGTTATTAACCTTGCTGCTGAACAAAATTATAAAGCATTCTATGAACAGGAAATAATTTCACGAAAAGCACTTGTCTATCCTCCATTTTGTGATATATGTGTAATTGAGTTTTCTTCACCAATAGAAAAATGTGCTGATACAGCTTCTAAATTATTTTTAGGTCTCATCAGCAATTCTATTAAATCAGGACAAATCAATGTACCAATCCGAGTTTTGGGGCCTACAAAATGTATATATGAAAAAATAAATGGTAAATATAGGTATCGTATTATAATAAAATGTAAAAACAATCAGATGTTTCGTGATTATATTGGAAACATTTACAAAATAGCTTTTAAAATGAAAGAGTTTTCCAATGTACAGACTACACTTGATATAAATGGTGATATTGGTCTGTAACAAAGAAAGGATTGAGTGTATGGCATTACGTAAAATCGTATTAAAAAATGATGAAATACTCAGAAAAAGATGTAAACCAGTAGAAAAATTTGATGAAAAACTTGGTATACTTCTTGATGATATGGCAGAAACTATGTATAAAGCAAATGGCGTTGGACTTGCCGGTCCTCAGATTGGTGTTTTAAGACGTATAGCTGTTATTGACGTGGGTGAAGGTCTTCTTGAACTTATAAATCCTGAAATTATTAAATCAAAAGGTACTCAAAGAGATGTAGAAGGATGCCTTTCCTGTCCAAATGAATGGGGATATGTTGTACGTCCAAATGAGATTGTTGTAAAAGGACAGGATCGCACAGGTAAACATATCCAGCTTAAATTGAAAGATTTTTTTGCGCGAGCTGTTTGTCACGAGCTTGATCATCTTGATGGAAAGCTTTTTATTGACATTGCTGACGAAATGGTAGATCCAAATGATCTTAAAGAATAAGAAAGGAACTTCTGAAATGAATATTGTATTTATGGGTACACCAGATTTCGCTGTTCCATGCTTAAAGGCACTTATAGAAAACGGTGAAAAAGTTCAGGCAGTATTTACTCAGCCAGATAAACCTAAAGGCCGTGGCTATAAGCTTACTCCACCACCTGTAAAGGAACTTGCATTGACATATAATATTCCTGTTTATCAACCAGCAAGTTTAAAAAATGGTGCTGATGCCGATGTAACAATGCAAGTATTGAGAGAGCTTTCACCTGATTTAATTATTGTTGTTGCTTATGGTAAAATTTTGCCAAAAACAATACTTGATTTACCGAAGTATTGCATCAACGTACACGCTTCACTGCTTCCTAAATACAGAGGTGCAGGTCCAATACAATGGAGTGTTCTGAATGGCGAAAAAACAACAGGTGTAACAACTATGCTTATGGCAGAAGGTCTTGACACTGGTGATATGCTTATTAGTAAATCAACAGAAATCGGTGAAAATGAAACCGCTTCAGAACTTCACGATAGACTCTCCATTTTAGGTGCAGAAGTTCTTTTGGAAACAATACAATCTGTTAAGGATAATACCCTTACACCAGTAAAGCAAGATGACTCATTATCTAATTATGCTCCTATGCTCACCAAAGATATGTGTGCTATTGATTTTTCTAAATCAGCTCTGGAGGTTCATAATCACATCCGTGGCTTATCATCTTTTCCTGGCGCTATGACAATGCTTAATGAAAAAAGATTAAAGGTATATAAATCACTTTGTTTATCCGATGCTTCAACTATTGCAGAACCTGGTACCATTGTAAACACAAACGACTTTACAGTTGCATGTGGTGACGGTAAATGTGTGCAGTTTATTGAAGTTCAAATTGAAGGTAGTAAACGTATGAACACAACAGATTTTCTTAGAGGGAAATCAATTGAACCAGGAACAATTTTAAAATAATCAGGAGGCCTTCCGCTTATGTTGTATTTTGATTCAACATATTTAATCGTTCTTCCAGCTGTTATTTTTGCTTTAATTGCTCAAATAATGGTAAAATCTACATTTAATAAATATAGTAAAGTGAAAAACGAGTATGGTTATACAGCACGTGATGTTGCAAGACGTATTCTTGATAATAACGGACTTTATAACATAAATATAGAACATATAAGCGGTAGTCTTACTGACCACTATGATCCTTCCTCAAATGTAATACGCCTTTCTGATACAGTATATAACAGTACTTCTGTTGCTGCTATCGGTGTCGCTGCACATGAAGTTGGTCATGCAATTCAACATTCCCAAGGATATAGTCCCATTAAAATAAGACAAGCTGTTATTCCGATTACACGTATCGGATCAAGTTTGTCTGTCCCATTAGTGTTGATAGGATTGCTATTCAGTGCATTGGAGTGGCTTATTCCTGTTGGTATTTTTCTTTATACAGGTGTTGTTTTTTTTCAGGCTATAACACTTCCTGTTGAATTTAATGCAAGCAGCAGGGCATTAAAAACACTCGCTAATAATAATATTTTACAGCCTGGCGAAGTAAAAATGTCTAAAAAAGTTCTTACCGCGGCTGCTATGACTTATGTTGCGGCTATGTTTTCATCATTGATGAGCTTGTTAAGATTGATATTGATAGCTAACAGAGGGAGACGAAGATAAGTAATGGATGAAAAATCACCCCGCCTAACAGTACTCGAATTATTGAATAGAATGAATAAAGGCGCATATTCAAATCTTATTCTAGACTCAATATTAAAAGAGACTGATCATTCTGAACGTGATAAAGCTTTTATTTCTCGTCTGTTTTACGGAATTCTTGAAAGAAAAATTACTCTCGAATACATTATTTCAACTTACAGTAACAAATCTTTGCAAAAGCTTGATGATATCGTAATCAATATATTAAAAATTGGTTTGTATCAACTTAAATATATGGATTCTGTTCCTGATAATGCAGCTGTAAATGAAAGTGTTAAACTGACAAAACAAGTAAAAAAAACAAGTGCCTCTGGCTTTGTAAATGCTGTATTGCGCCACTTTATCCGTGATAAGAAAATAATAAATTACCCTAATAATTCTTTACAAAGGATTAGTATTGAATATTCTTGCAATTATGAGTTGGTTGAAAAGTTATGCACTGATTATTCTTATGATTGTATTGAAAAATTCCTTAAATCATCTCTTGAACCACACAAAACTTTCATTCGTACCAATAATCTAAAAATTACATCAGATGAATTAATTGCAGAATTGAATAAATATGGAATAACAGCAGAAAAAAACAAATTACTTTCTAACTGCATTTCCGTCGATAAAATCAATAATCTTGAAAATATCAGCCTGTTTTCAGAAGGCTTCTTTCATATACAAGATTTATCATCACAGCTATGCTGCAAAGTGCTTGATCCTCAATCCGGCGATACTGTAATTGATCTATGTGCAGCACCTGGTGGTAAAACATTTACTATTGCAGAACTTATGAATAATAAAGGACATATCATTGCAGCTGATCTTCATCAAAAGCGTGTTAATCTTATTGCCCAATCCGCAAACCGTCTAAATATAAGCATTATAGAAACAATACAAAATGATGCAAAACAATTTAATTCACAGTTTCCTCTTGCTGATAAAATATTGTGTGATGTTCCTTGCTCAGGATTAGGGGTAATTCGCTCTAAGCCAGAATTAAAATATACTGACATAAAAGCAATAAAAAATCTTCCAGATGTACAATACGAAATTCTTACAACCGCAGCACAATATCTGAAACCAGGCGGAGAACTTGTATATTCAACTTGTACTGTCAATAAAGCTGAAAATGATGATGTTATTGATAAATTTCTCAATAAACATACTAACTTTGAACCTGTTGAAATAATGCAGGATTATAATTTATTCTCAGGACATAAAGCCACTATTTTTCCTGAGCATTTTGACTGTGAAGGATTCTTCATAAGCAAAATAAGAAAGGTTGATTAATCCGTTGAAAAAAGATATTTTATCATTAACTCTTGATGAATTATGTTTAGATATGGAACAATCAGGAGAAAAAAAATTCAGAGCAAAACAGATTTTTCAATGGCTTCATTGCAATCAATGGCACATCTATCACCAAAGATTTCATCATTTCCTAAGTCTGTAACATACAGAATGTGATTTGAAGCATCAATCTCCACAATCGTGGCATTTAAGCCGAGGTGCAACACTTCGTCATTTTTTTGTGAACATCCTACCAACCCGCAAAAGCAAATGACTACAAGTGCCATTGCTATAATCTTTTTCATATACTCAAACTCCTTTGTCAAATTCAAATTTGTTTAACTGTTTCATAAAT